>NZ_JBSFUR010000008.1:0-246110 GCF_053591895.1 Streptomyces sp. NPDC002867
TCTTCCCCCCCCCCCCCCTTGTCCTCCGGGGGGGGGGGGGGGCGCCCGCGTTGCCCGGGCCGGCCGCCGCGGCCCCCCCCCTCCCCGGCCGGGGAGGAGGGCCGCCGTTGCCACGGTCGGTCGCGGGCGGGTGCAGCCTGCGCGGTCCGCACCGTGGTCGGACGACCGGCGGTCCCGAGAGGTGCGCGTGGACGCCAGGGACCTGCCGCCGGTTCGCGTTGTCACATGGGGTCGATGTCCTCGTCGCCCCGGAGGTTGGCCTGCTTGCTCTGCGCGCGGAGCCTGCGGGCCTGGTCCTGCAGCCGGCGGCGCTCGTCCGGGTCGGTCGCGCGCTCCGCGGCCTCTTGCAGGTCCTGCACCTTCTGGCGCATCTGCTCGGAACGGCGGCCGGGGTCACCTGAAACGCTCATGATCGCTCCTTGATCTGAGGGAGAGCGGACCACCTCAGCGAAGCAACGCCCCCGGGCCTGCGCATCCGGAGCGGTCACCCACCGCTATTCCCGCAGATCGGCAGCGGTCGTATCGTCGGTCGTTTCATTGATCGTTTCGTGGGCGGCGGCCGGAAACGCCCGGAGGTCTGTCCGTACAGCCGTCGCCGCCCGGGACGGAAGGACCCGGCCGGCGCAGGGGGCGCTCCCCGCCGGCCGGGTCGCTGTCCCGTGCCGCGGGGCGCTCAGACCTCGGTGCCCAGGGCGATGCGCTCGTCGCCCGCGTACACGTTCATGCTGGCGCCGCGCAGGAAGCCGACCAGTGTCAGGCCCGTCTCGGCCGCCAGGTCCACCGCGAGCGACGACGGCGCGGAGACGGCCGCGAGCATGGGGATGCCCGCCATCACCGCCTTCTGCGCCAGCTCGAACGACGCCCGCCCGGACACGAGGAGGATCGACCGGGACAGCGGCAGCCGGTCGTCCCGGAGGGCGCGGCCGACGAGCTTGTCGACGGCGTTGTGCCGGCCCACGTCCTCCCGTATGTCCAGCAGTTCGCCCTCGGGCGAGAACAGTGCCGCCGCGTGCAGGCCCCCCGTCCGGTCGAAGACCTGCTGCGCAGCGCGCAGCCGGTCGGGGAGGCCGGCGAGCAAGGAGGGCTCGACGCGGACCGGGGGAGTGTCGGCGATCGGGAACCGGGCGGTCGTCCGGACGGCGTCCAGGCTCGCCTTGCCGCACAGCCCGCAGGACGACGTCGTGTAGACGTTGCGCTCCAGCGTGATGTCGGGAACGGCGACGCCGGGCGCGAGTTCCACGTCCACCACGTTGTAGGTGTTCGAACCGTCGGCCTGCGCCCCCGCGCAGTACACGATCGACTGGAGCTCCTCCGCCGCCCCGAGCACCCCCTCGCTGACCAGGAACCCGGCCGCCAGCGCGAAGTCGTCGCCCGGGGTGCGCATGGTGATCGCCAGGGGCCTGCCGTTGAGCCGGATCTCCAGCGGCTCCTCCGCCACCAGCGTGTCGGGGCGCGAGGACACAACCCCGTCCCGGATGCGGATGGTGCGGCGGCGCTCGGTGACCCGTCCCATGAGATCAGACCCGATTCTGTACGTGTTGGTAGCCGAAACGGCCCTTGATGCAGAGATTGCCGTGGGTCACCGGGTTGTCGTGCGGCGAGGTGACCTTGACGATCTCATTGTCCTGCACGTGCAGCGTCAGGTTGCAGCCGACGCCGCAGTACGCGCACACCGTGGTGGTCCGCGTCTGCGCCGACTCGTCCCAGGTGCCGGCGGCCCGCATGTCGAATCGGACGTGAGGGACAGCGCCCCTGTCGGGCAAACCTCGATGCAGTTGCCGCAGTACACGCACGCCGAGTCCGTGAGGGGTGCGTCGTGCTCCGTCGAGATGCGGGCGTCGAAGCCGCGGCCCGCGACGGCGATCGCGAACGTGTTCTGCCACTGCTCGCCGCAGGCGTCGACGCACTTGTAGCACAGGATGCACTTGTCGTAGTCGCGCACGTAGAGGTCGCTGTCGATCTTCGGCTCCTCGTCGACGCGGGCCGCGTCCGGGCCGAAGCGGTCCGGCCTCGCCTCGTATTCCTTGATCCACTCGGCCGCCGGGAGCGGCGTCGACTCCGTTGGGCGGACGGTGATGAGGGTGAGTCGACAGAATATTGTCTACAGTATTCCTTTGAGGGGGTGGCAGGGTCCGTGCCCGGCAATCGCGGGGTTCCGTGGGAGAAGCTCCAAAGTCCGGCCGGTGAAGCTTGTCGGATCAGCTGCCGTCGTACCGGTGGGTAGCCGCCAACACTGGGGATGCACCTGGCATCGTCCCGAGGGGGAACCATCCATGACCGGCTCACGTGTCGTCGCCGTCGGGCACTACCAGCCCCCGAAGGTGCTCACCAACGACGACCTGGCGGCCCTCGTCGACACCAGCGACGAGTGGATCCGCAGCCGCGTGGGCATCGAGACCCGGCACGTCGCGGGCCCCGACGAGCCCGTCGACGAGCTGGCCGCGCACGCCGGCGCCAAGGCCCTGGCCTCGGCCGGTCTCACCCCGGCCGACATCGACCTCGTGCTGGTCGCCACCTCCACGGCCGTCGACCGCTCGCCCAACACGGCCGCACGCGTGGCGGCGCGGCTGGGCATGGGCTCGCCCGCGGTGATGGACCTCAACGTCGTCTGCGCGGGCTTCACCCACGCGCTCGCCACCGCGGACCACACGGTGCGCGCGGGAGCGGCCACCCGGGCCCTGGTCATCGGCGCCGACAAGATGGCCGACATCACCGACTGGACCGACCGCACCACCTGCGTGCTCGTGGGAGACGGCGCCGGCGCCGCGGTCGTCGAAGCCGTCCGTCCCGGCCAGGACGCAGGAATAGGCCCGGTCCTGTGGGGCTCGGTCCCCGAGATGGGGCATGCCGTACGCATCGAGGGCACCCCGCCGCGCTTCGCGCAGGAGGGGCAGGCCGTCTACCGGTGGGCCACCACGCAGCTCCCGCCCATCGCCCGCAAGGTCTGCGAGCGGGCCGGTGTCGCGCCCGAGGAACTGGCCGCCGTCGTCCTGCACCAGGCCAACCTGCGGATCATCGAGCCCGTCGCCCAGCGGATCGGCGCGGTCAACGCGGTCGTCGCCCGCGACGTCGTGGAGTCGGGCAACACCTCCGCGGCCTCCATCCCGATGGCCCTGTCCAAGCTCGTCGAGCGCGGCGAGATCACCTCCGGCGACCCGGTCCTCCTCTTCGGTTTCGGCGGAAACCTGTCGTACGCGGGCCAGGTCATCCGCTGCCCCTGAGCGCGTGCCGTCACACTGGGCGGCATGGCGACGAAGCGAAGTGCCGGACTCCTGCTCTACCGGCGGCGGGACGCCCGGGTCCAGGTCCTGCTCGGGCACATGGGCGGCCCGTTCTGGGCGTCCCGCGACGACGCGGCCTGGTCGATCCCCAAGGGCGAGTACACCCCGGACGAGGACCCGATGGCCGCTGCGCGACGGGAGTTCGAGGAGGAACTGGGGCTCCAGCCGCCCGTCGGCGACTGGATTCCCCTCGGCGAGACACGGCAGTCGAACGGCAAGGTCGTCACGGTGTGGGCGATGGAGGGCGACCTCGACACGTCCCTCGTCGTGCCGGGCACCTTCACCATGGAATGGCCGCGGGGATCGGGCGTCCAGCAGGAGTTCCCCGAGATCGACCGGGCCGAGTGGTTCGGCGTCGGGACCGCACGCGAGAAGCTGGTCGCATCGCAGCGGGTCTTCCTGGACCGCCTCGAACCGTTCCTGTGAGCCGGCGGCTCTGGTGACGGAGTGCGGTGGAGTGACGCGAATCTCGGTGCGGGCGTCGTTGCTCGGTAGACTGTAGACGATAACCAATCCGCGTCGCTTCGCCGTTGCTGTCGGCCTCGAGGGGGACCGTGATGTTGTCCGCAGGACTGCCCCAGGGGACCGTGCCCAAGCTGGAACGACCGGGCCCGCTGCGCGAGCGCGTGTACGAGGCACTTCTCGAACTGATCACGACCCGGGCCCTGCGCCCCGGCCAGCACCTGGTCGAGAGCGAACTCGCCGGCCACCTCGGCGTCTCCCGCCAGCCCGTGCGCGAGGCGCTCCAGCGTCTCAACACCGAGGGCTGGGTCGACCTGCGTCCGGCCCAGGGCGCGTTCGTCCACGAGCCGACCGAGGCCGAGGCCGACCAGTTGCTGTCGGTGCGCACCCTGCTGGAGGCCGAGGCCGCCCGCCTCGCCGCGGCCAACTCCGCTACCGCGGGCATCGAAGCGCTCGAAGCCCTGTGCGCCGAGGGAGAGCAGGCCGTCGCGGACGACGACGTCGACCAGGCGGTCGCCACCAACGCGGCGTTCCACGCCAAGGTGATGGAGCTCGCGGGCAACAGCGTCCTCGCCGAGCTGGCCGCCCAGGTCGACCGCCGTGTCCGCTGGTACTACACGCCCGTGGCGCGCCAGCGCGGCCGCCAGTCGTGGATCGAGCACCGCAACCTGATCGCGGCCATCTCGGCGCGAGACGAGCAGCGCGCCACGGAGATCATGCGGGAGCGCACGGAGCACACCCGCACGACCTACCACCAGCGGGAACAGTCCTAGACCAAGGCCTGTCCGGCGGATCATGCCGGACAGGCCCGTGGTCCCGAGGAGGGCTCAGCGCTTGAGCGTGAAGGTGAAGTCGCCGGAGAGCTTGCCGCTCAGCCGGACTGCCGAAACGAGTTTCCCCTTCGTGATCAGTCTCTCGACCTCGGCCCGCGAAAGACCGCAACCCTCAGCGATCAGTCGCACCGGCCCGACAGGGATCCGCGCCGCGAAGCGGACCGAGACGTCGATCACCTCGAGGTCCAGGTGATCCGATCCGCCGGTGTCGAGGCGCCAGGCGTTGTCCCAGTCGAGGGCGATGCGATTGCGGCGCTGCACGACCGGGTCCTGGAGCAACTCAGCTGCCAGGCCAGGGTCGTTGTCATGCAGCCGGTCCAGCAGCTCAGCTCGTACGGAGCGCACATTCATCCGCTCCAGGACCGTGAGCTTTAAAGTTTCCCCGCAAGCGGTACAGAGCGCGAGGAGCCAGGCGTCGATGAGCTTGTGGTTGGCGTTGACACGAAATTTACCGCTTGCCCGGAAGCGCTCGGACGCGCACGCGCGGCAACGGCGGCGAACGAGGGGCAGGCAGGTGGGCACGACCACCCAGTTTTCGAGCACAGAAGTACACCGGTTTCAGTGAGAAGTCCGCAGCAAAAAGGAGCGCGGCGCACATGCGCGACGCGCGACACATCAGCGCTCGGGAGGTCTCACAGGGTGTACAACGGCACGTCCTTGACTCGACGACTTGGCTCGGCAGCACGGTAATGGCGCACAGCGGCGCTGCTCCACTGGTTTTCGAGCGCCTCACCGCCAGGTTCCAACCGGCGGATCACGTAGGCCCGCTTGTCGTACCTCGTGGCCACGGCCCGGAAGTTCTTCAGCCTGTTGGCGCGGCGCCCGATGTCGGCGGGGTCATGAACTGACGAACTGCCAAAACGTGACGGGGGCGCACATGGGCGGGAGCACTGGTGCAGGTGTGAGCGGCGAGGTGGACTCCGAGCTCTTCCTGATATCTGCGGTACGGGCCGGGGACGCCGACGCTGTGGAAAGCCTGCTCCTGGCGGGCACCGACCCCGACGTGCGTGACGGACGCGGAACACCCGCACTGTGCCTGGCGATCGAGTTGTACGCCGGAACCGCCGCCCATCTGCTGGCCGAGCACGGCGCTGACCCCGAGCAGTGTGGACCGGACGGTGTGCCGCCGCTGCGCAAGGCGGACGCCGCTGCGGCCCTGCGCGCCCACCCGGATCCGGTCCACCGGCTGTTCGGCGCCGAGGTGTTGCGGCTGACTCATCTGTTCGACACCAGCGACGAGGAATCGTTCGCGGGCCCTGCCCTGGAACTCTTCGCCGATCGGTCGGGCCGGGAGAGGGACGCAGCCGTGCTCACCGAGGTGCTGGTCGGCCTCTCCGAGCACGTCGACCCGCGTGCCGACGCGGCCCTCCTTCCATACGCCGACCATCCCGACGTCCGGGTGCGGCGCGCGGTGGCCTCCGGCTTCAGCACGTGGCCAACGGCCTTTTCCCCCGCCGTCCAAGACGCGTTGCTGGACCTGATGACCGACCCGGACGCAGAGGTACGGCAGCGAGCCTGCCGCACGGTCGCAGACGGCGAGGACCGCGATCCCGCCCTCGCCGACGCCATGGCCACGCTGCTGGACGATGTGATCCGCCAGGTCCGGGTCGCCGCCGTGTACGCGCTCGCCCGTCACGACGACGAGCGGTGTGTGGAAGGGGCACGCCGTCTTCCCCCGCCGCCACCCGGCACCCCACATGAGTACGACCTCGACGAGGTGTGGCGGTACAGGTTGCGCCGCGACGGCCGCTGACACTCCGGCCGGGCCGTCAGGGCTGGAAGAGCACTAGGACGCGTCCTGCGGGTCCCGCCACCACGGACCGGACACGGTCGCCCCGCATCACGGCACACGGCTGGGCTCCGTGTCGAACGTGTAGAACTGGGTGTGGTCCAGCATGTCGCGCGGCGTGACGTCGTTCCAGGGGCGCATCGTGGAGTCCAGGTCCACCACGTTCACGGTCGGGGTGTCGGGCAGATAGCGTGAGGCGGGATGCCGTGTCTGCCAGTCGGCCCACAGCTTGTCTATGAAGGAGTGGTGGAGCCAGAAGACGGGATCGTTCGGGGACGCGCCCGTTGCCATGTGGCCTCCCACCCAGACGTGCACGCGGTTGTGCAGGTTCACGCCACGCCAGCCCTCGAGGAGATTGCGAAAGCTCCAGGAGGTGCTGTTCCACGGCGGTGCGTCGTAGGTCTCCACCGACAGAACCGCCTCGATGTCCGCGCGGGTGGGCAATGACCTTCCGCCGCCGCCCAGGGCACGCCGGAGGAAGGGGCGGGTGTCCACCTGGGTGTCGATGGACCAGTCCCCGGCCAGGTTCGCGAATGGTCCGCTCATCACCTGGCCGTCGCGACTGCGTCCGTTACCGCCCAGGAAGTCGGAGTCCCACAGGGAGGAATCGGGCGTACGGTCCCTGCTCCAGTCCCAGTAGGGCAGGGTCACGGACGGGACGACTCGTTGCAGTTCCCACTCGAATTCGAGCAGGAACTTCCGGTGCCAGGGAAGAAAGGACGGAGACCGGTGGCCCACCCGTTCTCCCTGGTCCGTATCACTCATGATGAATTCGTTGTGGGTACGCACGAAGTCGTCATAGCGCCCGCTGCGTTTGACCCCGAGGAGGGCGTCGACGAAATCGCGCCTCTCCGTGGACGTGAGCGTGGACTGGTCTTTTCGAACTGCCATGTCAGTTGCTCCTTTCCGCAACGCTCACGAATGCTCCGGGCTGGGCACGAGGTCGGCGCCGGCAAGATTGTCGACCGCCGACCGTGCAAGGGCACGCGGCGTCGCGAAGACCTCGTAGTGATCGATGAGACTGACCCACGTCCCGTCGCCGTTCTGCATCACGTGCAGCTCGGCGCCGTCGATCAGAACGCGGTAGCCGCCCCCGGTCCCGTGATGCCCGTGATCAGTAGGCCATCCCTGGATGTGCCTGCCCCTGTAGGTCTCGTCGAACGGCTCGCCGGCCGTGCTGCCGGTCCGGCTCGCGCCGCCCTCCCCCCTCCCGGTCGCCCGGTCGGACCCCTCCTGGTGCACGATTGCGGTTGTCCCGGCGACGGCCAGCGCCGCCAGCGCGGCAATTCCGCCTCGAAGAAATCGACGACGAGTACGCAATGACCTTCCTTCCTGCCATGGGGGCCGATCGGCCCGCGTTCGGAACCGACTGCCCCGAATCGGATCGACGTTGCCGACGGATTCCGTGAGACCCGATGAACAGGCGGAGATCCGGACAGCAGATGCATGAAGGAGCAACTTCCGAGCGAGAAGATTGTCCTGCCCGCCCCCGGCAGCAGACCGCCCGGGCAGGAATTCCTCTGCCATTCAGGGGACTTGGGCAAAGGATTTTCACCCGCCGACGACACCACCGGCCGCACGTGACGTGACAGCTTGACGCAAATCCGCGTCGGAGGAATTTTGATGCCGCTTCAACGACTCGGCCCCTGCCATCCGCTGAAAAGGTGTCATCTCGGTCGAGGAGTCACGGCTCATTGACAGGCGTAAAGCCGGCCCGCTCTTCGAGAGCCCATGCAGACGAATCGGCATCAAATCTGCATCCCCACCATTTCGATACCCTGGATTGTGCCCCTTTTCGGCCCACTTGCCCCCTCGCCGGTGTCCGAAGTGGGGGGCACCGATGTGACGCTCTCCCGGCCCCGAGCAACGCTGAAGGGGTTCTGCAGTCCACAGGAGGAGACTTCGATGCGTCATTCATCTTTCAAGATCACCTGCATGGCCGGGGTCGTCGCGGGCGTCGTCGGCCTGACGGCCGGCTCTGCCGCAGCGAGCACGCCCGACAGCACGTATGCCCCGTCCGCCCTGGTGTTGACAGCCGGTCAGGGCAGCAGCGCGTCCACCGCCACCGTCGAACGGGCCGTCACATTGGACTGCATGCCGACCGCCCAGGGAACCCATCCGAGCGCCGCGGCCGCATGCGCGGATCTCGAACGCGCCCACGGCCGGCCCGCCCTCACGCTGAAGGAGCACTCGGACCGCGTCTGCCCGAAGATCTACGCTCCTGTCACCCTCACTGCGGACGGCGTCTGGGAGGGCCGCCGGGTCTCCTACGAACGGACGTTCTCCAACAGTTGTGTGGCGCAGTCCCAGGTCACCGACCTGTTCGACTTCTGACAGCCGGCAGCGGCACCGCACCCGGACGGTGGTCCGGCCCCATGCGGCCGGACCACCGTCATGGTCTCCCAGGTGATGTCCAGGCGTTCCAGGGTATTTTCGGCGGCGGCGAGCTGCCCGGTGAGCCCGGGCGATCTGCTCCCGCAGCCGCTCGGCGGTCTCCTGTACCAGCCGCTGCCTGGTCTCGATCTTGCCCAGCAGGGCGATCCCGATCGCGTTGTCGTGCACGCTCGCGGCGGTCGCGACACGGCGATGACCAGGCCGAGCGCGTCGGGGGCCATGCCCCGCTTGCGGCCTGGGATCTTCTTGCCCGAATCCAGCCCGGTCGTGTCCTTCAGCGCATTCACCGAGGCCCGCATGGGTCTGTGAGTCGAGGACGACGGCGGTAGGGGCGTCGCGCCGCAGGCGCATCCCGCGGGCCTGCCGGCGCAGCAGGTCATGGATGGTTTCGGTGGTGCCGTCATCGCGCCACAGGGCGAATGGTGCCGCATCAGGAAACGTTCGCCCGGTCGTGTTGCGCGGGGCTGAGTCGCTCCGGCGCCAACGGGCGGCAGCGGCGTGTCCGAGGGCCTCGGATAGGCTCAAGCATGCGATCTCGAACAGGCGGCATGTGGTGGGGGACCACGATCGAAGCGCCGGACCCAGCGGCTCGGCAAAGTTCTACGCCGAACTCCTCGATTGGCACATCGGGCACGAAGAGCCGGGAACGGCCATCGTGGCCGCCTCCCCGCAAGGACCGTTCTTCGTAGTCCAGCAGGCGGAGGGCTATCGGGCTCCGGTGCAGCCACCGGCCGACGGCGACCAGCGCCCGATGATGCACTTCGACTTCCAGGTCGGCGACCTGGACTCGGCGGTCGCCGAGGCGGTCGCCCTGGGCGCCACCGTGGCGGAGTTCCAGCCGCAGGAAAACGTCCGGGTACTCTTCGACTCGGCCGGCCACCCCTTCTGTCTGTGCCGCGACGCTATCTAGATCAAGCACGTTTGCCCTGCCGGCGACTTCGTGCAGGCGTTCGTCGGCGGCGTGTTTGTTCCGCCGGACGATGTAGCGGCGGATCGTGCCGCCCTGAACCTTGTGGCCGACGGGGTCGGTGGAGCCAGGAGCTGTTGGTCGGGGTGTAGGCGTTCTCCACGTTGTTCGCCGCCGCCCACGTCGCGAAGCGCCGGCACTGCTCGGTGGTCAGGTGTGGGGAGTAGTTGTCGCAGACGATCGCTATGCGGACGTCCACCGGGTGCAGCGAGCGCAGGCAGCGGCAGGACTTGAGCGGGCCGAACTCGTCCATGCAGAAGGCGACTTCGGGTTCGTCTTCCTCGGGTGTGACGTCGCCGTCGGCGATCGCGTAGAGGTGCTCGGTGCTGGTCTTCTCGGTCGCGCAGTCGTGGGTCGCGGGAGGCCTGCCAGGTCCTCACGCGTGGAAAGGAGACGCCTTCTCCACGGTGTTGCACAACGCGTGAGCGACCTTTGTCCCGAGCGAGGAGAAAGTTGCGCCGTAACTGTGCGCAAGTTCTTCCCACTTGGGCAAAGCGCTGCTACGTTCCCCTCGAAAGCAGACGGAAGACCAGGGTTCCCCGCGCCGCAAGGGCTGAGGCCGAGGGCCAGGGGAGGGGAGGGGTACGTGAGGCGCATGACGGCTCGACCCGCGAACGCGCACCAGGCGCGACTGCTTCGGCTGCTGCGTGACGGCGGGCCCAACTCCCGGGCGCAGCTGGGCGACCAGGTGGACCTGTCCCGGTCCAAGCTCGCCGTCGAGGTGGACCGGCTGCTGGAGACCGGGCTCGTGGTCGCGGACGGACTCGCCGCATCCCGGGGTGGCCGCCGCTCCCACAACATCCGGCTCGCGCCCGCCCTGCGCTTCCTCGGCGTCGACATCGGCGCCACCTCGATCGACGTCGCCGTCACCAACGCGGAGCTGGAGGTCCTGGGGCATCTCAACCACCCCATGGACGTACGCGAAGGCCCCGTCGCCGTCTTCGAGCAGGTTCTGTCGATGGCGGACAAGCTCAAGGCCTCCGGACTCGCCGAAGGCTTCGACGGAGCGGGCATCGGGGTGCCCGGACCGGTCCGCTTCCCCGAGGGCGTCCCCGTCGCGCCGCCGATCATGCCGGGCTGGGACGGCTTCCCGGTCCGCGAGGCGCTCAGCCAGGACCTCGGCTGCCCGGTCATGGTCGACAACGACGTGAACCTGATGGCCATGGGGGAGCAGCATGCGGGCGTCGCCCGGTCGGTCGGTGACTTCCTCTGCGTCAAGATCGGCACCGGCATCGGCTGCGGCATCGTCGTCGGCGGCGAGGTCTACCGCGGTACGACCGGCAGCGCGGGGGACATCGGACACATCCAGGTCGAGCCGGACGGCAGGGCGTGCGTCTGCGGAAACAAGGGCTGCCTGGAGGCGCACTTCAGCGGTGCCGCGCTCGCCCGCGACGCCGAGGACGCCGCGCGCGCCGGACTCTCGCCCGAACTCGCCGCCCGGCTGGAGGCGGCCGGGCGGCTGACGGCCGCGGACGTCTCCGCTGCCGCGGCGGCCGGCGACGCCAAGGCCCTCGACCTGATCCGTCAGGGAGGCAACCGGGTCGGCCAGGTCATCGCCGGGCTGGTCAGCTTCTTCAACCCCGGCCTCGTGGTGATCGGAGGCGGGGTGACCGGTCTCGGGCACACGCTGCTGGCCAGTGTGCGCACCCAGGTCTACCGGCAGTCGCTGCCGCTGGCCACGGGCAACCTGCCCATCGTGCTCGGGGAGTTGGGGCCGACGGCGGGAGTGATCGGCGCGGCCCGGCTCATCAGCGACCATCTGTTCTCACCCGCCTGATCCACCTGATCCACCGGCCCGATCCCGGACCGGTCCGCACGACCAGGCACCACCGGCACCACCCGTACGACCAGGCACCACGCGTACGCCAGGCACCACCGGCACTCCCGTCCGTCACGACCGGTCCCTCCGACCCCCGGGGCCCGGCCGTCACCGGCGCCACCCGCACGGCACAACCGTCGCCCCACCACGAGCACCGGCACCACGAGCAGCACACACGCGCACCCCTACGCACCACCCGCACCGGTCGACGCACGAGCCGCACCACGACGTGCACCCACCCGCACGCCCCCGCCGCACCGACGGGGGCGCCCCGGGCCCGCCCTCGTACCCTCATCCGCCCTGCCCGCTCACCGGCCGCACCCGCCGAGGGGATTCGTCATGGCATCAGAACCACCCCTGCTCACCATGTCCGGCATCACCAAGTCGTTCCCGGGCGTCCGTGCCCTGGACGGCGTGGACCTGGAGGTCCAGGCCGGCGAAGTCCACTGCCTCCTCGGGCAGAACGGCGCAGGGAAGTCCACTCTCATCAAGGTCCTCGCCGGCGCCCACCAGCCCGACGGCGGAGAGATCACCTGGCGCGGCGAGACCGTGTCGCTCAAGTCGCCCATCGCCGCCATGCGCCTCGGCATCGCGACGATCTACCAGGAGCTCGACCTGGTCGAAGGGCTGTCCGTCGCCGAGAACGTCTTCCTGGGCCACGAGCCGACCGCGGCCGGCTTCGTCGTACGCGGCGCGGCCGCCCGGGACGCGACCGCACAGCTGCTGCGGCGGCTCGGACACACCGAGATCGACCCGGCACGTCAGGTCGGCGACCTGTCCGCGGCTCAGCAGCAGATCGTCTCCATGGCCCGCGCCCTCTCCCACGACGTGCGGCTGATCGTGATGGACGAGCCGTCCGCCGCCCTCGACCCCGACGAGGTCGACAACCTCTTCCGCATCGTCGGCGACCTCACCGCCGAAGGCGTCGCCGTCGTCTACATCTCCCACCGGCTGGAGGAGATCCGCCGTATCGGAGACCGTGTCACCGTCCTCAAGGACGGGCGCGCCGTCGCCGTCGGCCTGCCCGCCGAGTCCACACCCACCCGCGACGTCGTCGCGCTGATGACCGGCCGTAACGTCGAGTACGTCTTCCCCGAGCGGCCGGCGGGCGGGGCGGGCGCCGCCCGCGAGCCGGTCCTGCGGGTCGAAGGGCTCGCCAGGCAGGGCGAGTTCGCGCCCGTCGACCTGGAACTGCGGCCAGGGGAGATCGTCGGTCTCGTCGGCCTCGTCGGCTCGGGACGCAGCGAGCTCCTGGAGACCGTCTACGGCGCCCGCAGGCCCACCGTGGGCCGCGTCCTCGTCGACGGCATCCCGCTGCGGCCCGGCAGCGTCCGCGCCGCCGTCCGCGCCGGCATCGGCCTCGCGCCCGAGGAACGCAAGGCGCAGGGCCTGCTGATGCTGGAGTCCGTCACCCGCAACGTCACCATCTCCACCCTCTCCCGCTTCTCCCGCGCCGGCTGGCTCGACCACCGCCGGGAGCGGGCCGCCGCCCGGCAGGCCACCCGGGAACTGTCCCTGCGGCCCGACAACCCCGACGCCCGTATCCGCACCCTCTCCGGCGGCAACCAGCAGAAGGCCGTGCTCGCCCGCTGGCTGCTGCGCGGCTGCAAGGTGCTCCTCCTCGACGAGCCCACCCGCGGTGTCGACGTCGGCGCCCGCGCCGAGCTGTACGCCGTCATCCGCAGGCTGGCCGACGAAGGGCTCGCCGTACTGCTCGTATCCAGCGAAGTGCCCGAGGTCCTGGGCCTCGCCGACCGTGTGCTGGTGCTGCGCGAAGGCAGCGTCGTGCACACGGCCGACGCCCGGGAGCTCGACGAACACCGCGTACTCGACCTTGTGATGGAAGGGAGCCCGACGGCATGACGCAGCCAGCCTCTGCGGCGCAGAAGGACGCGCCGGCCGCCACCGCCACGTCCGCACCGGCAGGCGGGGGGCGCAAGCCGCTCGGACTGCGCGCGGACGTCCGCAACCTCTCGCTCCTCGGCGTCCTCGCCGTGCTGATCGCCGTCGGCGGGATCACCAAGCCCGACGAGTTCCTCGCGGCCGGCAACCTCCAGCTGGTGCTGACCCAGGCGTCCGTCATCGGTGTCGTCACCGTCGGCATGACGTTCGTCATCACCAGCGGCGGCATCGACCTGTCGGTCGGCGCGATCGTCGCGCTCGCCTCCGTATGGGCCACGACCGTGGCGACCCAGGAGTACGGCTTCGCCGGCATCCTCTTCACCGCCGTCATCGTGGGTGTGGGCTGCGGCCTGGTCAACGGTGTGCTCATCGCGTACGGCGGGATGGTGCCGTTCATCGCGACCCTCGCCATGCTCGCCTCGGCCCGCGGACTCGCCCTGCAGATCACCGACGGCAAGACCCAGATCGTCACGGTGAACGAGGTGCTCGACCTCGGCGTCAAGGACGCCTACATCCTCGGCATCCCGCCGCTGGTGCTGGTCTTCGCGGCCGTCACCGTCATCGGCTGGCTGCTGCTCAACCGCACCACCTTCGGCCGCCGCACCGTCGCCGTCGGCGGCAACGCGGAGGCGGCCCGGCTCGCCGGCATCGACGTCCGACGCCAGCGCCTGTACCTGTACCTGCTGTCCGGCCTGTGCTGCGGCATCGCCGCGTTCATGCTGATCGTGCTCGCGGGGTCCGGCCAGAACACCAACGGCAACCTCTACGAACTCGACGCCATCGCGGCCGCGATCATCGGCGGCACCCTGCTCAGCGGCGGCCGCGGCACCATCGTCGGCTCCGTCCTCGGCGTCCTGGTCTTCACGACGATCACCAACATCTTCGCGCTGAACAACCTGGAGACCGCCGTCCAGCAGATCGCCAAGGGCGCGATCATCGTCGCCGCCGTCCTCGTCCAGCGCCGCACCCTGCGCGGCGCCGACGCCTGACGGCCCGGCACCCCCGCACCTCCCCCAACCCGCACCGCTCATACCGCCCAGTCGAAGGGTCGATCCGCCATGCCCCACATCCCCTCCACCAGCCGCAGAGGACTGCTGTTCGGCACCGCAGCCGTCTCCGCCGGAGCGCTGCTGACGGCCTGCACCAGCAACGAGCCCAAGAAGCAGGAACAGGCCACGAACAACGCCCCGGTCGCCGACGACAAGCCCGGCAAGGCCGTCACCATCGGCTTCGCCGGTCCCCAGGCCGACCACGGCTGGCTCAACGCCATCAACCAGAACGCGAAGTCACGCGCCCAGAAGTACTCCGACGTCACCCTGGAGATCACCGAGGGGTCCAACGACACGGCCGCCCAGATCGGCCAGGTCCAGACCCTCATCAACAAGAAGGTCGACGTCCTCGTCATCCTGCCCGCCGACGGCAAGGCCCTCACCCAGGTCGGCCTGCAGGCCATGAAGGCGGGCATCCCCGTCGTCAACCTGGACCGCATCTTCGCCTCCCCGCAGGCCTACCGCTGCTGGATCGGCGGCGACAACTACGGCATGGGTCTCAACGCGGGCAGCTACATCGGCGAACAGCTCAAGGACAAGCCGAACGCCAAGGTCGTCGAACTCGCCGGACTCGACAACCTCGAACTGACCAAGCAGCGCACCCAGGGCTTCGACGACGCCCTGAAGAACTACCCCAACATCAAGAAGGTCGCCCGCCAGGCCGCCGACTTCACCGTCGAGTCCGGCCAGGCCAAGATGGCGCAACTGCTCCAGGCCCAGTCGCAGTTCGACGCCCTGTGGAACCACGACGACGACCAGGGCGTGGGCGCCCTGCGCGCCATCGCCCAGGCCGGGCGCGACGACTTCCTGATGGTCGGCGGAGCGGGCGCCAAGTCCGCGATGGACGCCATCAAGGCCGACAACAGCGTGCTCAAGGCCACCGTCCTGTACCCGCCGACGATGGCGGCCTCCGCCATCGACCTGGCGCGCGCGCTCGGACAGGGCAAGGGAGTCAGCGGTATGGCCGAACTGGAGATCCCGGCCTCCCTGACCCTCTACTCCGCCGTCGTCACCAAGGACAACGTCGACGAGTACCTGCCGACGGGCTTCAACTGACCGGCGCGCCGCCCCCACCGTGCACACCGACGAGGAGGATCTGTATGGAACAGAGGGACAGTGACGCAGGCGCACCGACACTCGGCGTGGGCATGGTCGGCTACGCGTTCATGGGCGCCGCGCACTCCCAGGGATGGCGCACCGCGGGCCGGGTGTTCGACCTGCCGCTGCGGCCGGTCCTCGCCGCGATCGGCGGCCGCGACGAGCAGGCCGTGCGCGCGGCGGCCGACCGGCACGGCTGGGCGGCGGCGGAGACCGACTGGCGCGCCCTCGTCGCCCGCGACGATGTGCAGATCGTCGACATCTGCACACCCGGGGACAGCCATGCGGAGATCGCCATCGCGGCACTGGAGGCGGGCAAACACGTCCTGTGCGAGAAGCCCCTGGCCAATTCGGTGGTCGAAGCCGAGGCCATGGTGAGGGCCGCCGAAGCGGCTGGCGCGCGCGGCCAGTTGGCGATGGTGGGCTTCAACTACCGGCGCGTGCCCGCCCTCACGTACGCGCGCCGGCTCATCGCCGACGGCCGGCTCGGCACGCTGCGCCACATCCGGGTCACCTACCTCCAGGACTGGCTGGTCGACCCCGATTTCCCGCTGACCTGGCGTCTGGAGCGGGAGCACGCGGGGTCGGGGGCGCTCGGCGACCTCGGCGCGCACATCGTCGACCTCGCGCAGTACCTGGCGGGGGAGGTGCTGGTCGGGGTCTCGGCGCAGCTGGAGACCTTCGTGAGGGAACGGCCGCTGCTGCGGGGGGCGTCGGCAGGTCTGACCGCGTCCGGCGGCGCGGAACGGGGGCCGGTCACCGTCGACGACGCGGCCCTGTTCACCGGGCGCCTCGCCTCCGGGGCCCTCGCATCGTTCGAGGCGACCCGGATGGCGTCGGGGCGCAAGAACGCCCTGCGCCTGGAGGTCAACGGCGAACTCGGCTCGCTCGCCTTCGACCTGGAGCGCCTCAACGAGCTCTCCTTCCACGACCACCGCGAGCCGGCCGTCACCGCGGGCTTCCGCCGCATCCTCGTCACCGAGGCGGAACACCCCTACCTCGAGGCGTGGTGGCCGCCGGGCCACGCCCTCGGCTACGAGCACACCTTCGCCCACCAGGCCCGCGACCTGGTCGTGGCCATCGCCACCGGGGCGCAGCCGGTGCCCTCGTTCGCCGACGGGCTGCAGGTGCAGCGGGTGCTCGCCGCGGTGGAGGAGAGCGCGCAGAAGAACGCCGTCTACACCCCCGTACTGGCGGCCGGTGCGGACGAGGGAGCACAACGAGCAGCCCAGGCCGTACAGGCACAGGTCTGAGAAGGAGGTCCCATGCCACGCCCGTTCACACTGTTCACCGGCCAGTGGGCCGATCTGCCGCTGGAGGAGGTCTGCCGGCTGGCCCGTGACTTCGGATACGACGGTCTGGAACTCGCCTGCTGGGGCGACCACTTCGAGGTGGACAAGGCCCTGGCCGACCCGTCGTACCTGGACGGCCGGCACGCGTTGCTGGAGAAGTACGGCCTCACCTGCTGGGCGATCTCCCACCATCTGGTCGGCCAGGCCGTCTGCGACAACCCCATCGACGAACGGCACCAGGGCATCCTGCCGGCCCGCATCTGGGGCGATGGGGAGCCGGAGGGCGTACGGCAGCGGGCCGCGGCCGAGATCAAGGACACCGCGCGCGCCGCCGCGGCCTTCGGCGTCGACACGGTCATCGGCTTCACCGGCTCCTCCATCTGGCACCTGGTGGCGATGTTCCCGCCCGTGCCGGAGCGGATGATCGAGCGCGGGTACGAGGACTTCGCCGAGCGGTGGAACCCGATCCTCGACGTCTTCGACACGGAGGGCGTCCGCTTCGCCCACGAGGTCCACCCCAGCGAGATCGCCTACGACTACTGGACCACCAAGCGGGCGCTCGAAGCGGTCGGCAACCGGCCCGCGTTCGGGCTGAACTTCGACCCGAGCCACTTCGTCTGGCAGGACCTGGACCCGGTCGGCTTCCTCTACGACTTCCGGGACCGGATCTACCACGTCGACTGCAAGGAGGCCCGCAGGCGTCTGGACGGGCGCAACGGGCGGCTGGGCTCCCATCTCCCGTGGGGCGACCCGCGCCGCGGCTGGGACTTCGTCTCCGCCGGGCACGGCGACGTGCCCTGGGAGGACGTGTTCCGGATGCTGCGCTCCATCGGCTACGACGGGCCCGTCTCGGTGGAGTGGGAGGACGCCGGGATGGACCGGCTGGCCGGCGCGCCACAAGCGCTTGCGCATCTGAGGCAGTTCGACTTCGAGCCCCCCAGCGCCTCCTTCGACGCCGCCTTCTCGGGTGGCGATCAGTAGAACATGCCTGGTCCGAGCCCGACGGCGACAGTGCCGCCGGGCCGGTCCGGCACGCCCGGGTACGTCTTTGTCCTGCTACGGGAAGAAGTTCAACTTCGTTGCTGCACAAGGGCTTTCCGTCCAGGTTGAACCCGGCTACCGTCCCATCTCGTGTACACGACATAGGTGGTGCAGGAGTGACGGCGCACTCCGGTTCCACGGCATCCAGCCCGGCGCGGAGCTCTCGCAGCTCAAGGAAGAGCACCCGCGAACAGCACCGCTCCACGAGGCGAGCGCGGTCCGGGGGACACCCCCGGCGCTCCACGGCAACCCGCTCGTTCGACCGGCCACTACCGGAGGACATCCGTGCACAGAAAAAGGCCCAGGGGCCGCAAGGCCCTCGCGCTCCTCACCGGCAGTCTCCTCGCTGCAACCTCGCTCGCCCTCACCGCGCCGACCACGGCAACCGCAGCCGACCCCGAAGCGACGTCGGCAGCCGCGGAGTTCCAGCAGGTCACGCTCGCCAAGGGCGGTGAGGAGACCGGCGAGCCCATGTCGCTCGCCGTCCTCCCCGACCGGAGCGTGCTCCACACCTCCCGCAACGGCGAGCTGCGCATGACCGACGCCGCCGGCAACACCCGGGTCGTCGGCACCGTCCCCGTCTACTCGCACGACGAGGAAGGTCTCCAAGGCATCGCCCTGGACCCGAAGTTCGCCGAGAACCGGTTCGTCTACCTCTACTACGCGCCCCCGATGGACACCCCCGCGGGCGACGCGCCCAACGAGGGGACCGCCGCGGACTTCGCGAAGTTCGACGGCGTGAACCGGCTCTCCCGCTTCGTCCTCAACGAGGACGGCACCCTGAACAACGCCAGCGAGAAGAAGATCCTCGACGTCCCGGCGACCCGCGGCATCTGCTGCCACGTCGGCGGCGACATCGACTTCGACGCGGCGGGCAACCTGTACCTGTCGACCGGCGACGACTCCAACCCCTTCGCCTCCGACGGCTACACCCCCATCGACGACCGCCCCGGCCGCAATCCCGCCTACGACGCCCGCCGCACCTCCGGCAACACCAACGACCTGCGCGGCAAGATCCTGCGCATCAAGGTGAACGACGACGGCTCGTACGCGATCCCGGAGGGCAACCTCTTCGCCCCCGGCACCGAGAAGACCCGGCCCGAGATCTACGCCATGGGCTTCCGCAACCCCTTCCGGTTCAGCGTCGACAAGAAGACCGGCATCGTCTACGTCGGCGACTACGGTCCCGACGCCGGCGCCGCCGACCCCCGGCGCGGCCCGGCCGGACAGGTCGAGTTCGCCCGCGTCACCGGCCCCGGAAACTACGGCTGGCCGTTCTGCACCGGAAACAACGACGCCTACGTCGACTACGACTTCGCCACCAAGACCTCCGGCGCCGCCTTCGACTGCGCCGCCCCCAAGAACGACTCGCCGCACAACACGGGCCTGGTCGACCTGCCGCCCGCGCAGCCGGCGTGGATCCCGTACAACGGGGGATCGGTACCCGAGTTCGGCACCGGTTCCGAGTCGCCGATGGGCGGACCCGTCTACCGCTACGACGCCGCCTCCACCTCCCCGGTGAAGTTCCCCGAGGAGTACGACGGGGACTTCTTCGCCGGTGAGTTCGGCCGGCGCTGGATCAAGCGCATCGAACACGGCGCGGACGGCGCCGTGCAGTCCATCAACCCGGTCCCGTGGACCGGCACGCAGATCATGGACATGGCCTTCGGCCCCGACGGCGCGCTGTACGTCCTCGACTACGGCACCGCCTGGTTCGGCGGCGACGAGAACTCCGGCCTCTACCGCATCGAGAACGCCACCGGCGGACGCTCCCCGGTCGCCGAGGCGAGCGCGAGCAAGACCTCCGGCACGGCGCCCCTGCGTGTGTCCTTCTCCTCCGCCGGGACCACCGACGCGGACGGCGACGCCCTCACCTACAGCTGGGACTTCGGCGACGGCGGCACCTCCACCGCGGCCGATCCCACGTACACGTACAAGAAGAACGGCACCTACACCGCCACCGTCACCGCCAAGGACCCGAGCGGCCGCACCGGCTCCGCCGGCGTCCGTGTCGTCGTCGGCAACACCGCGCCCAAGGTGACGCTCGACATGCCCGCCGACGGCGCCATGTTCGACTTCGGCGACGAGATCCCCTTCAAGGTCACGGTCACCGACCCGGAGGACGGGACCGTCGACTGCGCCAAGGTGAAGGTGACGTACATCCTCGGCCACGACAGCCACGGTCACCCCGAGACATCGGCCAACGGCTGCAGCGGCACGATCAAGACCTCGGCCGACGGCGGCCACGACCCCAACGCCAACATCTTCGGCGTCT
This sequence comes from Streptomyces sp. NPDC002867, assembly GCF_053591895.1. Taxonomy (NCBI): domain Bacteria; kingdom Bacillati; phylum Actinomycetota; class Actinomycetes; order Kitasatosporales; family Streptomycetaceae; genus Streptomyces; species Streptomyces sp. NPDC002867. The sequence continues at coordinate 20,203 of NZ_JBSFUR010000008.1, forward strand.
TCGATGCCGAGTACACCGACGGCGGAGGCGGCGGCCAGGCCCCGCTGACCACGCACGACCAGGCGAAGCTGCAGCCGCGCCACCGGCAGGCCGAGCACTTCGACGACTCCGCCGGCATCAAGACCTACGACAAGGCGAGCGCCCACGGCGGCAAGACCGTCGGCGACATCCACAACGGCGACTGGATCTCCTTCACGCCGTACCACCTCGCCGGATCCACGAAGCTCACCGCACGCGTCTCCTCAGGCGGCACCGGCGGAATCCTGGAAGTGCGGGCCGGGTCCGCGAGCGGCACCCTCCTCGGCTCCACCCCGGTGCCGGTCACCGGCGGCTGGGACACCTTCCAGAACGTCGACGTGCCGCTCACGTCGGTCCCGAAGCGGACCACCGAACTGTTCCTCGTCTTCAAGGGAGGAGCCGGGGCTCTGTACGACGTCGACGACTTCCGGATCTCCGACGAGCCCGTCGACAAGGCCGCCAAGCGCGTCCTCGTCTTCTCCCGGACCGCCGGTTTCCGGCACGACTCCATCCCGGCCGGCATCACCGCGCTGAAGGAGCTCGGCGACAGCAGCGGCATCACGGTCGACTCCACGGAGGAGGCCCGCCAGTTCACCGCCGCCAACCTCGCCCGCTACGACGCGGTCGTGTTCCTGTCCACCACCGGGGACGTCCTGAACGCCGACCAGCAGAAGGCGTTCGAGGACTACGTCGCCGCAGGCGGCGGCTACATGGGCGTGCACGCCGCGGCCGACACCGAGTACGACTGGGAGTTCTACGGCGGACTCGTCGGCGCCTACTTCGCCTCGCACCCGCACATCCAGCCCGCGACCGTACGCGTCGAGGACCACGACCACCCGGCCACCGCGCACATCGACGGAACCTGGCAGCGCACCGACGAGTGGTACAACTACCGCACCAACCCGCGCGAGCAGGCCCGTGTCCTCGCCACGCTCGACGAGACCAGCTACACGGGCGGCACCATGAAGGGCGACCACCCGATCGCCTGGTGCCAGACCTACGAGGGCGGCCGCGCCTTCTACACCGGCGGCGGCCACACCAAGGAGTCCTACGCCGAGCCGGCCTTCCGGCAGCACCTGCTGGGCGGGCTGCGCTACGCCACCGGACAGGTCGACGCCGACTGCAAGCCGAGGACCGGTTACCGGCCGATCTTCAACGGCGAGACGCTGGAGGGCTGGAAGCAGGCCGGTCCGGGCAGGTTCGACGTCGTCGACGGCGAACTGCGCACCGAAGGCGGCATGGGCATGCTCTGGTACCAGGCCAAGGAGCTGCACTCCTACTCCCTCAAGCTCGACTGGAAGATGGCGGGCGACGACAACTCCGGCGTCTTCGTCGGCTTCCCCGCCTCCGACGACCCCTGGTCGGCGGTCAACAACGGCTACGAGGTCCAGATCGACGCCACCGACGCCCCGGACCGCACCACCGGTGCCGTCTACGGCTTCAAGTCGGCCGACATCCGGACCCGCGACCGGGTGCTGCGGCCGCCCGGCGAGTGGAACACCTACGAGATCCGGGTCGAGGGCGAACGCCTGCAGGTCTTCCTCAACGGAGAGAAGATCAACGACTTCACCAACACCGACCCGGTCCGCAGCCTCAAGGACGGCTACATCGGCATCCAGAACCACGGCGCCGAGGACCAGGTGTCCTTCCGTGACATCCAGCTGAAGGAGCTGCCCTCCTAGCGCCCCTCAGGGGCGCGAGCCCTGAGGGCCGTCACCGAGCCGGCGGCGGGCGGGGAGGCGCCGTACCCCCGCCCGCCGTCCTCCATCCCCATCGGAACATCGACATGGCAGGGAGGCAGCCCGTGAACAACGACGGGAACGCAACGGAGCCCCGGGTCGGCCGGGGAACCGCACGTACCGGGGTCTGGTTCGTCGGAGCACGCGGATCGGTGGCCACCACCGCGGTGGCCGGATGCGCCGCGGTGACCGCCGGACTGCATCCGCCGACCGGCATGGTCACCGAGACCGCGCCGTTCACCGGCACCGGTCTGCCCTCCCTGCCCTCACTCGTCTTCGGCGGCCACGACACCGCCAGCTGCCCGCTGCCCAAGCGGGCCGAGCACCTCACCGAAGCGGGCGTCCTCCCGCACGGCCTCGCCGGCGCCGTCCGCACCGACCTCGCCGCCGCCGACCGGGAGATACGCCCCGGCGGCCCGCTCGCCGGGGACACCCGCACCGACGAGGAACTCATCGCCGCCTTCGCCACGGACCTGGAGTCCTTCCGCGAGCGACACCGGCTCGCCAGGGTCGTCGTCGTCAACGTGTCCTCCACCGAACCCCTCCCGGGAACGGACGCCGTCCGGCTGCCACCCAGCTCCCTCTACGCGGCCGCCGCCGTCCGCACCGGCTGCCCCTACGTGAACTTCACCCCGTCCACCGGGCTGCGCACCGCCGCCCTCACCGACGCCGTCGCGGCCAGTGGACTTCCCCACGCCGGCCGCGACGGCAAGACCGGCCAGACCCTTCTCCGCTCCGTCCTCGCCCCGATGTTCGTGCAGCGCGCCCTGTCCGTACGGTCATGGTCCGGAACCAACCTTCTGGGCGGCGGAGACGGAGCGGCCCTCGCCGACCCCGCCGCCGCGGCCGCCAAGAACGCCGGCAAGGAACGCGTCCTCGCCGACACCCTCGGCCACAGTCCCGAGGGAGAGGTCCACATCGACGACGTCCCCGCGCTCGGCGACTGGAAGACGGCGTGGGACCACATCGCCTTCGACGGCTTCCTCGGCTCCCGCATGGTCCTGCAGACCATCTGGCAGGGCTGCGACTCGGCACTCGCCGCACCCCTGGTCCTCGACCTGGCCCGCCTCGTCGCCCGCGCCCACGAGGCAGGCATCTCGGGGCCCCTGCCCGAACTGGGCTTCTACTTCAAGGACCCGGACGGCGGCCCGGCGGGCCTGTCCGAGCAGTTCACCGCGCTCCTCTCCTTCGCCGACCGCCTGCGGGAGACCCGGTGATCCGCTCCCTGCTGTCCCGCCTCGCGCCCCCGGCCGCGCGACCCCGGTCCCGCGGCCTCGCCGCGGCCTCCTCGTCGCCCGAGGCCGTGGGCCCGCCAGCGCGGCCGCCGGGCCGTGCCACGCTGCGGGACTGGGCCGAACTGCTGCGGATCTCCGCCCTGTTCACCGTCCCCGGCGACGCCCTCGCGGGCGCGGCCGCGGCCGGGCTGCGCCCCAACCGGGGCACGGCACTGGCCGTGGGCGCCTCCCTGTGCCTGTACGAGGCGGGCATGGCGCTCAACGACTGGGCCGACCGCGACGAGGACGCCGTCGACCGTCCGCACCGCCCGATCCCCTCGGGCCGCATCGCACCGGGCGCGGCCCTCGCGGCGGCCGGTGCCCTCACCGCGGCGGGCCTCGCCCTCGCCTCCCGCGCGGGCCGTCCCGCCCTGGCCGTGGCCACGGCCCTGTCGGCCGCGGTCTGGGCGTACGACCTCCGCCTCAAGCACACGGCAGCGGGCCCCGCCGCGATGGCGGCGGCCCGCGGACTCGACCTGCTCCTGGGGGCAACCGCCACGTTGTCCGCAACCCGACGGCCCACCCCGGCGGCGCGACGCGGCCGGGGGCCGCACGCAGCCGGCGTCCTGCCGTCCGTGCCGCGGCGCGGAGCCGGGGTCCGGGGGAGCGGCGACGCGGTTGCTCCGTGCGCGCGGCGGGACCGGGTCATGCCGGCCGCGCAGGCACGGCGCGGAGCTGCCGTTCGGGGGCCGGGGGCGGGGCCCCTGGTGTCCCGTCAGGGTTTCGGGGAGGGGTGGGGCGGGGGATCTCCCACCGCACCCCGATTCACCCTGCGCGCCTCTGCGCCCTCCGTGGCGTCCGCCCGCCGGCCGTCGCACGGAACCGGCGTCGTGCCGTCTGCGGCGCTCGTCCCCGTGGCACGGCGCGGAGCTGCCGTTCGGGGGCCGGGGGCGCGGCCCCTGGTGTCCCGTCAGGGTTTCGGGGAGGGGTGGGGCGGGGGATCCTCCACCCCACCCCGATCCACCCTGCGCGCCGCCGCGCCCGCCGCCGCGATGCTGGCCGCCCACACGTACGCCGTCACCTCCGTGTCCCGGCACGAGGCACAGGGCGGCTCGACCCTGGCGCCCGTCTCGGCCCTGGCGGGCACCGCCGTGCTCGGCGCCCTCGCAGCGCGTCCACGTGGCAGGGCGCCGGCCACGGTCCAGGCCCTGCTCGCCGCCGCGTACCTGCGTACCGCCGCCACCGGTTACCTGCACGCCGCCCTCAACCCCTCGCCGTCCCTCACCCAGCGCGCCGTCGGTGGGGGGATACGCGCCATGATCCCGCTCCAGGCCGCCCTCGCCGCCCGGTCCGGCGCCGCCCTCACCGGCCTCGCCGTGATGGGGCTCGTGCCCGTCGCCCGCAAGCTCGCACGGAAGGTCAGCCCCACATGACCACCCACCCCTCCGCCCTCCGCCTCGGCTACGGCACCAACGGCCTCACCGACCTGCGCCTCGACGACGCCCTCGCCCTGCTCGCCGACCTCGGATACGACGGCGTCGGGCTGACCCTCGACCACATGCACCTCGACCCGCTCGCTCCCGACCTCGCCGCCCGCACCACCCGCGTCGCCCGCCGGCTCGGCGAACTCGGCCTGACCTGTGCCGTCGAGACCGGCGCCCGCTATGTCCTCGACCCCCGCCGCAAGCACGGACCCTCGCTCCTCGACCCCGACCCCGACGCCCGCGCCGCCCGCACCGGGCTGCTCCTGACCGCCGTGGACGTCGCCGCAGAGCTCGGCGCCCACGCCGTGCACTGCTTCAGCGGCATCACTCCTCCCGGCACCGGCGCCGACACGGCCTGGAAGCACCTGGAGGAAGGGCTCTGGCCCGTACTCGACGCCGCCGCGGCGGCCGGCGTACCCGTCGCGATCGAGCCCGAACCCGGGCACCTCCTCGCCACCCTCGACGACTTCCACCGGTTGCGCACCGTGCTCGGCAACCCGGCGCCCCTCGGCCTCACCCTCGACATCGGTCACTGCCAGTGCCTGGAACCCGCGCCCCCGGCCGACTGCATCCGGGACGCCGCCCCCTGGCTGCGGCACGTCCAGATCGAGGACATGCGCCGCGGCGTCCACGAGCACCTCCCCTTCGGCGACGGCGAGATCGACTTCCCTCCCGTCCTCGACGCCCTCGCCGCCGGCGGATACCAGGGCCTCACCGTCGTCGAACTGCCCCGCCACTCCCACGCGGGCCCCGAACTCGCCCGCACCTCGATCGAGTTCCTCCGCGCGGCGGGCACGGCAGGCACAGCACGCGCGGCAGACACAGCACGCGCGGCAGACACGCCACGCACGGCAGACCCGGACCGCACCGCTCGCACAGCCCGCACGAAGGGAGCACCGGCATCGTGACGCCTCCACCGGCACCGTCCCGCAAGGAACTCGAGGAGCAGCTCGACGACACCGCCCGTGCCTGGCTCGGCGACGCCCTCACCGAAGCCGCCGAGGCCGCCGCCTCGCCGCCGGACGCCCCCTCCCCGTACGCCGCACACACCTGGGAGCTGCGCTTCGCCGCCGCCGGCCGGCACTGCGGCCAGAAGCACGCCGACGCCGCCCGCATCCTGATCCTCGGCGAGGCCCGCGCCGGGCTGGACACCCTCACGCGCCTCTACCAGCAGGGCAGCGCCGCCGAGCGCCGCGCCGTGCTCCTCGCCCTGCCCGTGCTCGTCCACGGCCCCCACGCCCTGCCGCTGGTCGACGACGCGCTGCGCACCAACGACACCCGGCTCGTCGCCGCCGCGGTCGGTCCCTATGCCGCGAGCCACCTCGATCCGCACGCCTGGCGGCACGCGGTCCTCAAGTGCCTCTTCACCGGCGTCCCCGTCGACGCCGTGGCGGGTCTGGAGCGGCGCGCCGCCGGCGACGGCGAACTCGCCCGCATGCTGGCCGACTTCGCCGCCGAACGCGGCGCCACTGGCCGCGACGTCCCTGCGGACCTCTCCCGTGTGCTGACCCTGACCGGTGACCGGCCGGGACCCGCGGTCACGCCCCCCGCCCCGTCCACCGAGCAGCCCGAGGAGGAGTTCTGATGCGCATCTTCGATCCCCACATCCACATGACCTCCCGCACCACCGACGACTACCAGGCCATGTACGCCTCGGGCGTCCGGGCCCTCGTGGAACCGTCGTTCTGGCTCGGCCAGCCCCGCACCTCCCCGGCCGGCTTCTTCGACTACTTCGATTCGCTCCTCGGCTGGGAACCCTTCCGCGCCGCCCAGTACGGCATCGCGCACCACTGCACCATCGCCCTCAACCCCAAGGAGGCCAACGACCCCCGCTGCACACCCGTCCTCGACGCCCTGCCCCGCTATCTCGTCAAGGACGGCGTCGTCGCCGTCGGCGAGATCGGCTACGACTCCATGACACCGGCGGAGGACACCGCGCTGGCCGCCCAGCTCCAACTGGCCGCCGACCACGGCCTGCCCGCCCTCGTCCACACCCCGCACCGGGACAAGCTCGCCGGACTCCACCGCACCGTCGACGTCGTCCGCGAGTCGAACCTCCCCACCGAGCGCGTCCTGCTCGACCACCTCAACGAGACGACCGTCAAGCACGCCGTCGACAGCGGCTGCTGGCTCGGCTTCTCCATCTATCCCGACACCAAGATGGACGAGGACCGCATGGTCACGATCCTGAAGACGTACGGAACGGAGAACGTCCTCGTCAACTCGGCCGCCGACTGGGGGAAGAGCGACCCGCTCAAGACCCGCAAGGTCGCGGACGCGATGCTCGCCGCGGGCTTCACCGAGGACGACGTCGACAAGGTCCTGTGGCGCAACCCGGTCGCCTTCTACGGCCTCAGCGGCCGTCTCCAGCTCGACGTCCCCGCCCCGGAAGCACTCCACGAGGGCAACTCCATCCTCCGCGGCGGGGAATGACGGGAGGAGCCCCGGATGCGCTTCCGCCACCCCGACGGGTCCACCGTCCACCTCTCCTACTGCACCAACGTCCACCCCGCCGAGACCCTCGACGGTGTCCTCGCCCAGCTGCGCGACCACAGCGAACCCGTCCGCAAACGCCTCGGCAGGGACCGGCTCGGCATCGGGCTGTGGCTCGCCAGGGACGCGGCCCACGCCCTGATCGACGACCCCGCCGCCCTGCGCGGCCTGCGCTGCGAACTCGACCGGCGCGGACTGGAGGTCGTCACCCTCAACGGCTTCCCCTATGAGGGCTTCGGCGCCGACGAGGTCAAGTACCGCGTCTACAAGCCGGACTGGGCCGACCCCGAACGCCTCTCCCACACCACCGACCTCGCCCGCCTCCTCGCCGCTCTGCTGCCCGACGACGTCACCGAAGGCACGATCTCCACGCTGCCGCTCGCCTGGCGCACGGCCTTCGACGAGCGGTCGGCCCGCATCGCCCGCACCGCCCTGACGACGCTCGCCGAGCGGCTGGACGTCCTCGAGGAACTGACCGGACGATCCATCCGGATCGCCCTCGAACCCGAGCCCGGCTGCACCGTGGAGACCACCGCCGACGCCATCGGCCCCCTCACCGATATCGGCGCCGGCCACCGCATCGGCATCTGCGTCGACACCTGCCATCTCGCCACCTCCTTCGAGGAACCGGAGACCGCCCTGGCCGCGCTCACCGCCGCCGGCGTCACCATCCCCAAGGCCCAGCTGTCCGCCGCCCTGCACGCCGAACACCCCCACCTGCCCGACGTGCGCGAGGCCCTCGCCCCCTTCGCCGAGCCCCGCTTCCTGCACCAGACCCGCACCCGGACCGCCGCCGGGCTCCGCGGCACCGACGACCTCGCCGAGGCCGTCGCCGGTGACGCCCTCCCCGACGGCGCCCCCTGGCGCGCCCACTTCCACGTCCCCCTGCACGCGCCGCCCGCACCGCCGCTCACCTCCACCCTGCCCGTGCTCCAAGACACCCTGACCCGGCTCGTCGGCGGCCCCGTACCCCGCACCCGTCATTTGGAGGTCGAGACCTACACCTGGCAGGCCCTCCCGCCCGAGCTGCGGCCCCGCAACCGCACCCAGCTCGCCGACGGCATCGCCGCCGAACTCACCCTGGCCCGCGACCTGCTGACCGACCTCGGCCTCAAGGAACTGCCATGAACGACACCCGACGCCCCACCCCCCTTCTCGTCCTGGACGTCGTCGGTCTCACCCCCAAGCTCCTCGACCACATGCCCCAGCTGAAGGCGCTGGCCGCCGCGGGCTCCCAGGCCGCCCTGAGCACCGTGCTGCCCGCCGTCACCTGCGCCGCCCAGTCCACCTTCCTCACCGGGACCCTCCCCGCCGAACACGGCATCGTCGCCAACGGCTGGTACTTCCGCGAGCTCGGCGACGTCCTGCTGTGGCGCCAGCACAACGGCCTCGTCTCCGGCGACAAGATCTGGGACGCCGCCCGCCGCGCCCATCCCGGCTACACCGTCGCCAACATCTGCTGGTGGTACGCCATGGGCGCCGACACCGACATCACCGTCACGCCCCGTCCGGTCTACTACGCCGACGGCCGCAAGGAGCCCGACTGCTACACCCGGCCGCCGGCCCTCCACGACGAACTCACCGAGAAATTCGGCACCTTCCCCCTCTTCCACTTCTGGGGGCCGGGCGCGGACATCGTCTCCAGCCAGTGGATCGCCGACGCCACCCGCCACATCATGCGCACCCGCCACCCCGACCTGACCCTGTGCTACCTGCCGCACCTCGACTACGACCTCCAGCGCTACGGTCCCGACGACCCCCGCTCGCACCGGGCTGCCGCCGAACTCGACACCGTCATCGGCCCCCTGCTCAAGGACGCGCGGCAGGAGGGCCGCACCGTCGTGGCCCTGTCCGAGTACGGCATCACCCGCGTCAGCCGCCCCGTCCACATCAACCGCGCCCTGCGTCGCGCCGGGCTCCTCGAGGTCCACACCCAGGACGGCATGGAGTACCTCGACCCGATGGCGTCACGGGCCTTCGCCGTCGCCGACCACCAGCTCGCCCACGTCTACGTCCGGCGCCCCGAGGACCTCGAGATCACCCGCGAAGTCCTCCGGGACCTGCCCGGCGTCGACGAGATCCTCGGCGACGAGGGCAAGAAGGCCAACGGCCTCGACCACCCCCGCTCGGGGGAGCTCGTCGCCGTCGCCGACCCCGACGCCTGGTTCACGTACTACTACTGGCTCGACGACGCCCGCGCCCCCGACTTCGCGCAGCTCGTCGAGATCCACCGCAAACCCGGCTACGACCCCGTCGAGCTGTTCATGGACCCCCACGACCCCTACGTCCGGCTCAGGGCCGCCACCGCCGTGGCCCGCAAGAAGCTGGGCATGCGCTACCGGCTCGCGGTCGTGCCCCTCGATCCCGCACCCATCCGCGGCAGCCATGGCCGCCTCCCCGCGAGCGACGAAGAAGGTCCGCTCATCCTGTGCTCCACCCCCCGCGCCGTGTCCGGCCGCACCGCGGCCACCGATGTGAAGTCCCTGCTGCTCCGTCTGGCCGGCCTCGAGAGAGACGGCAGCGCAGCCGGTATCCGTGTTCCCATGAAGTGAGAGAGAGAATGCCGTGACCGCCTTCAACGAAGAGACCGCCACCGACGAGAGCCTGCGCCGCGCCCTCGGCGTCAGCCGCCGCCGCTTCCTCAGCACCTGCACCGCCGCCGCTGCCGCGGCGATCGCGGCCCCCGTCCTCGGGGCCTCACCCGCCCTGGCACAGGCCGCCGGGGACGACAGAGAAGGCGACGACGGCCGGTCCGCCCTGATCCCGCCGCACAAGCGCGGTCTCATCCTCTACACCGTCCGCGACGCGACGGGCCGCGACCCGATGTCCACCGCTCTGCCGTCCGGTTTCCGCGAGGTCTTCGAGCAGCTGGCCCGCTACGGGTACCGCCAGGTGGAGTTCGCCGGCTACCGCCAGCACGCGAACGCGCCGGGCGGCGCGAACCTGGAGACGGTGGAGGGCGCCAAGCTGCTGCGCTCCTGGCTGGACGAGTACGGGCTCCGGGCGCAGGGCAACCACGGCTTCATCCCGAGCTCATGGCCCCTGACCACCGCCGATCTCGACACCTTCAAGCGCCATCTGGAGATCGCCAACATCCTGGGCATGCCCCACATGGGCACCGGCGGCGACCCCACCGGCAGCTCCTACCGGGCGGACTGGGACGTGGCCGCGGACAAGTGGAACGCTCTCGGCGAGATCGCCCGCCGCGAGGGCGTCAAGCTCTACACCCACAACCACGACTCGGCGTACGGATTCCTGCTCGACGGCGGCCCCCTCGACGCCCAGGGCCGCCCGACCCGCAGCTCCGGCATCCGCAAGCTGGAGTACTTCCTGGAGGTGACCGACCCGAGCGTGGTCTGGCTGGAGATGGACGTCTACTGGGCGCACGTGGCCCAGTACAAGTTCCACACCTACACCGCCTACGACGGATCCACGCGGGAGCAGGTCTTCGACCCGGCGGGCCTGGTGGTGCGTCACAACCCCCGTTACCCGCTGTTCCACGCCAAGGACGGCACGGTCAACACCCAGAACGGCCAGGGCTACGACATGGTGACGTTCGGCGAGGGCGACATCGACTACCGCACGTTCTTCAGGCGGGTGGGGGCGAAGAACTACCACAACCCGATGATCGAGCACGACGGTGCGCCCAGCGCCACGAATCCGGCGCAGTCGCTCGAGGTCGCCCGGAAGAGCTACGACAACCTGGCGGCTCTGCGCGCCCGCCGCTGACCCGGCAGCGGCCCGCCCGGTGGCCTGGGGCCCACCGGGCGGGCCGCCTGTCCGCCGCACCCGGAGAACAAAAGAGGCTACCGGCCGGTAGTAAGAACGTCGCCTTCCGTCCATCATTAAGCGCGAGCATGTCAACCCGTTCGGCCGATCACGGCCGAACGGGCTTCCTGAGCCGCCTCCACACCCAGGAGAACCCCCCATGCATGCACGCATTCGGACGGTCGGTACCACTGCGACCGCCGCCGCCCTGACCTTCGGCGCCGTCCTTCCTGCCGCCACCGCCCACGCGGACACCGCGGCCACGACGACCACCGCGGCCACGACGACCACCGCCGTACGGACGCAGAGCGTCGACTACGACACCTGGCTGCGCGACGTCGCCGCCGTCGTCGCCGAGGCCCGCCCGTACATCGAGCAGCGCACGGCCGACGCGTCCGGCGAGAAGCGGGCGATCGTCCTCGACATCGACAACACCTCGCTCGAGACGCACTTCCACCCGTTCTGGGAGCTGCCCACCCCGGCCATCGCCCAGATGCGCGACCTCGCCCGCTACGCCGACTCCCGCGGCGTCGCCGTCTTCTTCGTCACCGCGCGCCCCGGCATCATCCACTCCCTCACCGACTGGAACCTGAAGAGGACCGGCTACCCGGTCGACGGCCTGTACGTGCGCGACCTGCCCGACCTCTTCGACGAGGTCAGCGCCTACAAGACGGAGAAGCGCGCCGAGATCGAGGCCAAGGGCTACACGATCATCGCCAACATCGGCAACAACACCACCGACCTCGTCGGCGGCCACGCCGAGCGCACGTTCAAGCTGCCCGACTACGACGGACAGCTCTCGTAACGGCCCCGCGCACAGGGCCGGGTGGCCGCGGTGACCGGTCTCCCGGCCGGCCGCGGCCACCCGTGGCCGTGCAACCGAAGGGTCCGGCGGGGGAGCGGCTGCCCGGCAACTTCCCGGAGTACCAGCTCAACGCCTGAGTCCTGTCGCGGCCCTTGCGGCTCCTAGCCGATGCCCTGGCGGTCGGGCTCCAGCGCGAACGCGCGCTCGGCCGCCTCGGGCAGGGCGGCCCGCACGGCCAGCACGAGCAGCGCGCGATGCCGCTCCAGCGGCTCGCGCCGCGCCTCGGGTACGAGCACCAGCAGGTCGTCGAGCCCGGCCATCAGCCGCCGGGACACCTGCGGAGCGCCGACGGCGCTCGCCCGGATCTCGGTGAGGCCGAGATCGACGAGATCGGCCCACTCGGGCACGTCCTGCACCAGCCGCACCACGCCCGCGCGGTCGCGGTGGTGCACGGCTCCGAGGGGCCGGTGGGCGAGCGCCGCCAGGAACTGCACGATCCGGTCCACACACTGCACGGCCGTGGTCGGGTCGTTCACCGACGACGACAGCGCCCGCAGCGCGATGTCGGACAACTGGCGCAGCCCGAACCCGAGATCCTGGTGGAACGTCCGCTCCACGCCCACCGACACGGCGGACCGCAGGATGCGCCCCGACGGCAGACTGCCCCGGCCGCCGTGCACGGCGAGCACGGGTGTCCCCGGCACGACGAAGTCCCCGATGCGGGGAATCAGCCGCAGGACCACCCCCTTGCGCCGCGCGGCCCGCACGAGCCGGGCGACATGGACGTCCCGCAGGGTCCCGGCCCGCCCCTGGTGACCGACCCGCGCCTCCTCCGCCGGCAGCGGCGCGGCGTCCGCGCCCGGCACGGGCATCCTGTCGAGCACCGCGAACGACTCCCTGGTCACCCGCTCCACGACGGGTCCGACCTTCATCAACTGGAGCGTCTGCGTCACGTACGCGATGAACAGCAGCAGGCTGAGCCCGACCGCCAGCAGTGTCAGCGCACTCTGCACCAGGGGCACCGAGACCACCTTCCGCGGATCGGTCTCGCTGTCGTACGAGGTGAGCACGAGCAGCGACAGCAGGAACGTCCCCAGGAAGACGGAGAAGGTGAGCTTGCTGATCCGGCTCCGGATGAAGATCCGGACGATACGCGGGCTGAAGTTGCCCGCGGCCATCTGGACGGCGACGAGCGAGATGCTGAAGACGACACCGATGAAGGTCATCATCGCGGAGCTGATCGTGGTCACGATCGTCTTGGCGTCCTCGGCCCACGAGGTCAGCGTGCGGACGGCTTCGTCGTCGCCGTTCTCCTGGAGCGCCTCCAGCAGCGCCCTGTCGAGAGTGTCCGCAGCGCCCCAGACGACGCACACGAGAAGAAGCGTCACGGTGGGGGCGAACCAGAACGTGTCGCGCAGATGCTCGCGCAGCGGAGAGAGCGCGCGGGGCCGCCGGTGGTTGCGTGGACTCACGCTGCCGAAGGTAGCCGTACGCTGCGCGTCTGGGCGGACACACGCCGTCATGTCGCGGCTTCGGGTCCTTTGGACACCCCTGACCACGGGATATGTGGGTGAAGGGCACCTCGAACCCCTGGTATTGTTGTCCCTGTCGCCGCGGGAAACCGGGGCCGACCACCGGTCCGGGTGGCGGAATGGCAGACGCGCTAGCTTGAGGTGCTAGTGCCCTTTATCGGGCGTGGGGGTTCAAGTCCCCCCTCGGACACCAACAGGATCCCAGTTCATCTGGGGTCCTTCTTTTTTGCGCCGCGGGCTGCTGCGACACGGGTACGATCACTCCGGGGCGAAACTCGTTATTATTGTCATGCGCGACTCATCGCCGAGGTGGAGTGCCGGTGCAGCTCTGTCGAACCGTTCAGGCAGCAACGATCCGCATCGCAGGGAGCCGCCGTGATCGCGACCGTGACCGCCGTCCCGACTCTGAGAACCCGTCTCCTGCTCGTCCTCGCCGTACTGCTCGCCACCCTCACGCCGACCGCTCCGGCGCTCGCCGCCCCGCCCACGGCGCCTTGGGCGACCACCGTCGCCGGGGAGCATGAAGCCGACGCCTTCCGTTCCCCGTCGCCGCGCGGCGCCGAGGTCGTCGCGGTCACCCCGGTCGCGGACCGGCAGGTGGACCTGTCGGTACGGTCGCAGGCCCTGGGCGGCCGGACGGTCAAGGTCCGCCTGCTCACCCCCGACGGCTGGGACCCGAGCGACCGACACCGGCACTGGCCGACCCTCTGGCTGCTGCACGGCTGCTGCGGCGACTACACCTCATGGACGAGCCGGACCGATGTCGCCGAGACCGGCAGGCTGCGCAACGTCCTTGTGGTGATGCCGGAAGCCGGCTGGAACGGCTGGTACAGCGACTGGTGGAACCACGGCCGAGGTGGCGACCCCGCATGGGAGACCTTCCACACCGTGGAACTGCGACAGCTCCTGGAGCGTCACTGGGGCGCCGGCAGCAACCGCGTCGTGGCCGGACTGTCGATGGGGGGCCAGGGCGCCCTGCAGTACGCGGCCCGGCACCCCGGAATGTTCAAGGCGACCGCCGCGTACTCCGGCTCGGCGCATCCGCTCCTGAACGACGAGTCGGTCGACCGCATCATGGGATTCTTCGCCGGCCAGGGCAACGACCCGCTGCGGGTCTGGGGCGACCCGGTCGCCCAGCGCCGCATCTGGCAGGCCCACGACCCCTTTTACCTGGCCGAGCGGCTCAAGTCGGTTCCCGTGTACCTGTCGTGCGGTGACGGCACGACCGGCCCTCTGGACCCACCGGGCGGCACGAGCGACCTCGAGGCCGACTTCAACCGGCAGAACCACGCCCTCGCCGCCGAGCTGGAACGCGTGGGCGCGAAGCACGTGACCACCAACTTCTACGGGCCGGGCACCCACGGCTGGGCGTACTGGGAGCGCGAGCTGCACGCCTCACTGCCGATGCTGCTCGACGCCCTTCGCACCGACGACTGAACCCGGCTCCGCTGACGGCCTGCGACTGGGCGGCGTGGGGAAAGTGGTGCCAAGTGGCAGGACGGGTACGGCCCGTGTCCCTATCGTGGGCCGTGAGGGACGGTCGGCGCCGTGCACGGCCGGGTCATGTACGGGCGCCGTGTCCGGTTGTCGAGCGGGTCGTGGTCTTCGTCGTCCTGGCCGTCCTGTGCGCCCAGGCATGCAGCTCGCAGCCGGAGGAGGAGAAGCCGGCCCTGGGACCCTCGGCGCCCTACCGGGGCAACCGCGGATATGTCCTCCCGGACAGCCCGTTCACCCGCGAGGCACCGTCGTCACCGCGAGTTGCAGCATGGGCGCACGGTACGCCGCCGTCTCGGTGCAGGCGTGGGATCCCGAGCGGTGGGAACTGCGCGAGGAGCGGAACTTCCCCACTCCGACCGACGCCGCGTTCAGCAACTACCCGGGTCGAGGCGGTCAACAGCCCACTCGTGGACCTCTGAAGGCAGACCACGGACAACACCTCCCCCTACGGCGTGGACGACCTGGAGTACATGGCTCCCGGATCCGTGCCCTGTTCGACCTGGCGTTCACGCGCATGGCGGTGGTGCTCCGGGATCCCGGAGGCAAGGCCACCCACGCCGGCCTCGTGGAGAACGGTGCCGACCAGGACGACTTCGTGCGCCTGAGCGACGCGACGGGCGACGACGAGCAGAACGCCGTGATGTCGCCCGGCGGGCGCAGCGTGTGGTTCACGCACACGACCGCCGCCGGCGAGCACAGGATCGGCTCCCGGTCCGCCGAGGGGGACCACCGCCTGTCGGACGAGGGCCGGGCGACCGGCCACGACCTCCCCCTCACTGTCTCGGGGAAGCCCCCGCACGCCGTCCAGGCGAACATGGTCCGCCTCGCACCGGGCGGTCACCGCCTCACGGCGACCGCGCCGAAGGTCTTCGGGAACGTCTTCAACACCCTGAACTCCTCGGGACCGCTCACCGCCAGATCGGCCCGTGCCGCCGCTCTGCTCAGCGGGTGTGTCGGCATCGTCGGCTGGGTCGGCGACGACCGGGTGCTGTGCCGCACCTCGTCCGGCTCCTTCCGGAGCATGGACGCCCGTACCGGCTGCGCCGAGGGGGCCCGATCGACGTCCCCTACACCTGAGCCGTGGTCAGGATCCACGACGTCGCGGGGCCGGCCGTGGACACGGCTCCTTCGCCTCGCGCGGTGAGGGCGCGCACCCGTGCGCGAGGCGCTGCCCGGTCGGCGGCCGGGGCCCGGGCGGACCGGATCCCGGCCGTCGGCCCTCACGTGCCGGCGAGCAGCGACTCCAGCGCCCCGGCCGTCGCAGGATGCCGAGTCGTCAGCGCGGTGCCCGACGGGGACGGACCGGCCGCCGTCCACTCGCCGTCGCAGCCGAGCAGGTCCGCCACCGCGTCGCACGTCCGCGGATGTGCGGAGAGCAACGCCGCACCCGGCGCGGTCAGGGCCTCGGGCTGCGCCCAGCCCTGCGTGCAGCCCAGCAGATCGGCCACCGCGTCGCATGTCGCCGGATGCGCCGTGAGCAGCGCGGCACCCTGGGGGCCGTGCTCCCCGGATTGCGTCCGGCGGGCGGAGAGCGGGGCCGGCTGCTGCGCCCGCCACGGCGGCACCCATGCGTCCAGCGCCGCGAGCCGGCCCGGGAAGATCCGCCCGGCCTCGCGGACCAGCAGCGGGGCAAGCTCCGCCGCGTCGGACCGCAGTGTGGTGATCAGAAGCGGCAGCCACGGCAGCAGCACCGCGTCCGGCAACCGCCCGAACGCGTTCGACACCGCCTCCACGACCACGTCCGCCAGCCCCGGCACGGGCCCCAGCGCGTGCACGAAGCCGCTGAGGTAGCGCGGGTAGGAGGGCACCACCAGCGGGTTGTCCAGCAACTCGTCGCAGCGGGCCCGCAACTCGGCCCGGGACAGGGTGCCCAGTTGCACCTGCGCCGCCCACAGCAGCGCCGTCTTCGACGGGTCGTCGGGGTGCGACTGGGCGACCGCCAGCTCCAACTGCGCCCGGTCGCAGCCCAGCGACAGCGCGAGGCTCTCCATGCTGAACAGGAAGCCGAGCATCGCCGCGACCTGTCCCACCGTCGCGTCCTCGTCCCGGAACGCCGTCGGCAGCAGCGTGCAGTAGTGGGCGTAACCGGTCTTGACGAAGGACTCGATCCACGCGGGCAGCACCGGCTCGCTGGTGCGGTAGTACGCCAGCAGCGCACGCACCCGGCGCAGCACCTCCGGCGCGCCGTCCACGCTGCGCTCGGCGGCGAGGACCTTCAGCGCGTGGGTGCCGAGCTCGTCGGAGAGGCGGCGGCTGCCCAGGTAGAGGGTCGCGTCCTCCACCGCCGCCAGCACCGTCGCCGTGGTCGCCTGCGGCCCGTACGCGTCGCGCCGCAGCCGCTGCTCCATGACCTGCTCGAGGCTGACGCCCTCGTAGCCCAGCTCGATGAGCGCCCGCTGATGGGTGCCGAGCGCCAGGTCCCACGACTCCTGGATCGATCGCTCGCCGAGCCGCCGCTCGCCCATGATCGGCCGTGCCGCACCGTGCGGCATCAGGCGCCGTAGCATCCACAGAACGTCGGAGCACGCCCGCAGTTCCGGTCGGGAGGCCATGTCCAGCAGTGCCCGTCGCACGCCCCGCTGCTCGAGCTTCAGTTCCAGCGGCGCGAGCCGGTCGTACACATCGCGTGCGAGCGGCGGCAGCGACTCGTAGCCCACCTGGCCGATCCGGTCGCCGCCCATCATGATCTCGACCAGGCGCCGCACGTCCCGCCGCCCCGGGACGCGGTCCTTCTCGATGCAGGTGACCGCGGCGTCCTGGAAGTCGTACGGCGTCGGCTTGGCACGGTCCCGCATGCCGGCCAGCAGGATCGAGGTCTCGAAGACCGCGATGGCGTCGGCGGTGGAGGCGAGATAGCCGTTGCGCCGGGCCGCGCGCACGATGTCCACGGACCAGCCGAGCAGCTCGGCCTCGTCCAGGCCGTCGAGCACGGGCGGTCGGCGCAGGAAGCCGGTCAGCCGGTCCTCGGACGCGGATTCGGGCGCCGGGACGACGACCGCCGGGGCCGCGGTCTTCCGCCCGGTGGTCTTCTTCGCCGAGGACTTCTTGGCGCCGGCCTGGCCTGCCAGCCGGTACGGCTGCACACGGGTGCGCTTCAGCCCCTTCGTCCACTCCGTCGCGGCGATCGACACCGAGCCCGCGGCGAGGCCGAACTGCGCCTCGATCGCCGCGTGGCTGGACGGGATCAGCCCGTACTGCCACGTGGTGGCGGTACGCGGGGAGATCGTGAACGTACCGGTGCTGCCCTGCACGCCGAACTCCTCCACGCGGCTGGCCGCGTGGAACGCGCCGCACACGTACAGGCAGTCCGCCGGATCGGTGCCCGTCGCCGCCAGGTGCTCGCGCATCCGTGTCCACATGTACCGCTCGCGGTCCTCGTCGACCCGGACCCGGGCCTCGTCGCCGGGGGCGAGCCGTCGGAACAGGCTGCCGATGAGGAGCATGACCTGGCGGTAGGTGTCGTGATCGCTGCTCCCGAGCGGCACCTCGACGTACTGGTGCCACCACTCCGACCAGTGCCGCACCTTGCCGTGGCGCAGCAGATGCTCCTCCAGTTCGGCGAACCGCGGCCGCAGGTCGCCGATCTCGACGCCGACCGCCTCGCCGTGCAGCGCGGCCTCCGCCTCCGCTGAAGGGGCGTCGGTGCTCTGCCCGCCCTCGGCCGCGGGCTCGGGCGTGCGCTCGCCGCGGGTGTCCCACTGGAAGACGTGGTCCGAGGACCGGTCGACCAGGACCAGTTCGACGCCCGGGGTGTCGAGGGCGTACGAGATGGCCTGGTACTCGGCGGACGCCTCGGTGATCGGCGCGACGACCGACAGCGGGGCCCATTCGGCGGGGAAGCCGTCGACGTCGCCGGCGAACGCCTGCAGCGCCACCGGCAGCCGGCAGTTGCGCAGCTCGGTCAGGAGCGGCGCCAGGTCCTCGCACAGCTCCAGATAGACGACCTTGGGCTGCTTCTCCCGCAGGCGGCGGGCCATGGCGAGCGCCGAAGCGGGGGAGTGGTGGCAGACGGGGAAGATCTCCAGCGGCTCGCCCACCGCGCGGTCGACGTCGTCGACCATGCCGAGGAGGATGCTCTCCAGGGCGTCGGGCCCGCCCGCGAACGTAGCTGCGGCGTCCTGCAGTTGTCCGCGCAGCGCGGCGAACGTGCTGTTCTCTTCGGGACCGCTCATGACAGCGTGGCGATCGCGTCGCGGCCGCCCTCCAGGAACTCCGGCCAGGAGCCGCCCTCCTCCTTGCTGCGCGGCTCGACGACGCCGTGCAGGTACTTGTTGAGGATGGCCAGGTCCTCCGGCTCGCGGCGGGTGAGGGAGCCGACGAGCGAGGAGGCGAGGGCACGGGCGGTGAGGGTGCGCTCGCCGAAGAAGTTGCTGTGCAGGACGGCGTCCTCCAGCACGCCGATCTGCTCGGCCGTCGACAGCGCGGACTCCAGCTTCTCGTCGTCGCTGCCGGCCGCGGCGGCGGACGCCCGCAGGTCGGCGAAGCTCTGCAGCAGGACGTCGAGCAGGGTCGGCGGCACGTCCAGGTCGATCGCGTGGCGGCGCAGCAGTTCCTCGGTGCGGAAGCGGACGATCTCCGCCTCGCTCTTCCTGTTCGTCACGACCGGGATGCGGACGAAGTTGAAGCGGCGCTTGAGCGCGGAGGACAGGTCGTTGACGCCCCGGTCGCGGCTGTTGGCCGTGGCGATGATCGAGAAACCGGGCTTGGCGAAGACGATGTTGTCGCTGCCGCCGCTCTCCAGTTCGGGAACGGAGATGTACTTCTCGGAGAGGATGGAGATCAACGCGTCCTGGACGTCGCTGGTGGAGCGGGTCAGCTCCTCGAACCGGCCGATGGCACCGGCCTCCATCGCGGTCATGATCGGCGAGGGGATCATCGACTCCCGCGACTGGCCCTTGGCGATGACCATGGACACGTTCCACGAGTACTTGATGTGGTCCTCGGTGGTGCCGGCCGTACCCTGCACCACCAGCGTGGAGTTGCGGCAGATCGCGGCGGACAGCAGCTCGGCCAGCCAGCTCTTGCCGGTGCCGGGGTCGCCGATGAGCAGCAGCCCGCGGTCCGAGGCGAGGGTGACGATCGAGCGCTCGACGAAACTGCGGTCGCCGAACCACTTCTGCGAGATCTCCCGGTCCAGGCCGTCGGAGCGCTCTGAGCCGAGAATGAACAGGCGGACCATCTTGGGGGACAGACGCCACGAGAACGGCTTCGGGTTGTCGTCGATCGACTCCAGCCAGTCGAGTTCCTCGGCGTACTTGATCTCGGCAGGGGCGCGCAGCAGGTCGGACATGAAGGGAAAGCCTTTCCGTACGGTGATCACGAAGAGACGTGTGTGAGGACGTGCAGGGAGACGTACGTCCGCTGATCAGGTGAGAAACGTCTTGAGCTCGTGCACGAGCTTCTTGATGTGGCCGGAGATCACCGGCGTGCCGAGGTCCTTGAACCGCTCCCGGAACCACGGGTTGACGCTGCCGCGGCCGGAGCTGGTCACCGAGCCCACCGGGATGAACTTCGCCCCCGAGCGGTGGACGGCGGCCATGGACTCGAACAGCTCGGCGTGGCGCCACTCGTAGAAGTCGGAGATCCACACCACGACGGTGTTGCGCGGTTCGGCGATCTTCGGCTGGGCGAGCGCCATGGCGACGGTGCCGTCCGTGCCGCCGCCCAGCTTGGTGCGCAGCAGCGTCTCGAACGGGTCGTGTGCCCAGGGCGTGAGGTCCAGCGCCTGTGTGTCGTAGGCGATCAGGTGGACGTCCACCTTCGGCAGACCGGCGAATATGGACGCCAGGATGGTGCAGTTGACCATCGAGTCGACCATGGAGCCCGACTGGTCCACGACGACGATCAGCCGCTGGGGCGTCGTCTTGCGGCTGGTGTGCCGGTAGTAGAGGCGGTCCACGTAGAGCCGCTCCTCCTCCGGGTCCCAGTTGGTGAGGTTCTTCCAGATGGTGCGGTCCAGGTCGAGGTTGCGGAAGACGCGCTTGGGCGGGACGGATCGGTCGATCTCACCGACCGTGGCCTTCTCCACCTGGGTGCGCAGCACTTCGGTGACCTCGTCGACGTAACGGCGGATCAGCGCCTTGGCGTTGGCCAGGGCCACCCCGGAGAGATTGTTCTTGTCGCGGAGCAACTGCTCGATCAGGGACATGCTCGGGGTCAGCCGGGCGGCCAGCTGAGGGTCGGCCAGCACCTCGCGCAGGTGCATGCGCTTGACGAGACCGGCCTCGATGGAGCCGAGTTCCGGGCCGATCGCGGGGATCAGACGGCTGAGGTCAGGCGTATGGCCGCCACCGCCGGTACCGGTCGGACCGACGCCCCCGCCGGCCCCCGCGGGGCTCGTACGGCCCACGCCGCCGCGACCGCCCCGCAGTTCGCCGGGCCGGCAGCCCAGCGCCCGCTCCAGCCAGCCGGCGTCGGACTGCCAGCGGGCCAGTTGCTCGGCGGTGACGGTACCGGGGGCGGAGGCGAAGACGTTCAGCAGCACCTTCGACGCGAGCGCCGCGCGGCGCACCTCTGCGGCCCGGTCGCGTGCATCGTCCTCCTCCGGCTCGGGAGCCATCAGCCCGTCGAACTCGGCAGCCAGCTCCGGGTGCCGCTGCACGACGGAGTCGACGGACGCGCCCGGGTCGAGCAGCGCGGACGGCAGGCCGATGTCCTCGACCACGGCGAGACTCGCCGACTCGAGGGCCGCCTGCTCCTCGTGGTCGAAGAGACGGGCCAGCAGACGCCAGTACAGCACCTGGCGCCGGTTGTCGTACGGATCGGGTGCGGGGGCCTGCCCTGCGCTCTGCCCGGTCATTTCCGCAGCAGCTTTCCGGCACGCTCGCGCAGCACCTTGACGGCGTCGGTGGCGGCCTTCTCGGCCCGCACACCGGCTTTGTCGGTCGTACCGCCGGCCCAGGCCCCGGCGTGCACGGCGACGGCCTTCTTCCGCACCGTCCGCTCCACGGCGAGCGGCTGGAGAAGGAACTCCCCCGCGTCCCACCGCAGCAGCCCGATGCACGCGGCGGACGCGGCGACGGCCTCCGGGGTGAGCGGACCGGCGGCCGGGACGCGGTCGGTGTCGACGGGGATACGCTGCCCGGCGACCTGGAAGGAGACCGTGCCGTCGCCCTCCTCCACCGCGTACCCCTCCAGCAGGACGGGCACGGCGATCCGGGCCGGGTGCCGGTCGAGCGGCGAGATCGGGAACGCGGTCGCGGCGGGCAGCGCCACCCGGGCGGTCGTGAACATCTCCGCGGGCTCGCCCATGCGGGCGTGGGCGTCGTCCCATATCAGGTCGCCCTCGGCGGTGACGGGCATCGCCTCGACGTCCATGGCGCGGCCCTCACCGACGGCGGTCAGCAGGGACATGCGCGGCCGCAGCAACTGCCACAGGCCCGCACCGACGACCGTGTCGGGCTTCGGCGCGGACACCGAGGCCCGCACGAGCCGGGGCGCAGAGCCGTCCGCCGGCTCGAACACCGCGTGAACCTGGGCCTGTACGGCGGTGGCGTGCTCCTGCACGTCGATGCCGAGCGGCAGCAGCCGACCCGTCGCCTCGCCCATGGCGGGGACCAAGGCGGCCCCGGACAGCGTCAGCAGCATGGCACGCGACCACAGGTCCGCCCAGCGACGCTCCGGCACACGCTCCAGGGCCGCTCCCGGGCAGGAGGCAGCCAGTTCGGCGGCGAAGCCGTCGAGCAGTGCGGCGAGGCGGCGCAGCGCCGGGTCGGGCAGCATCGCGGAGACCACGGGCGCGGCCCCGGCGACCAGTTCGTGGTCGATGCCCCGCCAGCCGGCCCGCGCCAGGTCACACAGCCAACTACGGGCGGCAGCACGCAGATTGACCGCGTGCTCCTCACCGTCGCCCGAGGCTCCGGCCCCCTCCGCGCTCTCCTCGGCCCGGGGCCGCCCGGTGGCCTCCTCGGCGCGGTCGGCAAGCGCGTCGTGCACGGAGCCGAGCAGGGCGGTGCGGGCGGCGGCGAGCGCGACGAAGTGATCCTCGCCCGCGGCCCCCGCAGCCGCCTTCTCGGCCGCCTCGGCGACCCGCGAGGCCAGCGGCGTTCCGGCGACGGCATCGGCCAGCGCGAACAGCCCACCCGCCTGCGCGGGCTGCGGACGCAGCAGACCGGCGACCAGCACCTCGTCGAATGCGTCCACGGCCGCGAGGGCCTCGTCGAGCCCGTCGACGGCGTCGGTCAGCAGATCGGCACGCATCAGGCCACCGCCCTCGTCGTCGGGAACCACTGCATCTCTGGCAGCGGAGCGGTGGTCGGCGCCAGTTCGAGATACGCCAGGTGCCGCAAGAACCGGCTGAACACCTGCGCCGCCGCCGAACTGCCGTCCTGCGCGGGGCGGGTGGCGGTCATGGCGTCGGTGACGGAGTCCGCATCGGCCGCCTCGCCGGAGACCTCGACCTTCAGGTACCGGGCGACGCGCTCGACGCCGTACTGGAGCACGGCCTCAGCGATGAGCGCGCGTATGTGGTTGCAGAACCAGCCGCGCGCCCCGCCGCAGGGGCGGTTGTTGTTGGTGCTGCATGCGAACGCGTACGTCGTCGACTCGACCGACGACACGTACACCCGCCCGATGTCGGACCCGCTGGACACCACCCCCTGCAACCGCCCGTCGGCCAGCTCCACGAACGGCACCTTGGAGAGCTTCCGCGGCCGCGCGGCCGGCACCGTCCGCGCCGTACTCGACTTCTCCCAGACCGACAACGCACCATCTCCCATGCATGCGAAAGGGGGCGTTCACGCCACCTCGGCGGAACGAGATCGAATGTATCGGGGGCCACTGACAGTGGGATTCGACGTCGGCCCCTCGGCGTCTTCCGGGCGTGCGCAGGGTGCGTCGGGTCCGCTTCTTCCGTCACGAACCGCGCTCGGGGCAGCAGCCGTGAAGGATGTTCAGGACGCCCGTAGGGTGATCGGCATGAGCTTTCAGGGACTCGGTGGGCCGGGGCGCATCCGACTGGTCGCGGTCGCGGCGGCGGCCCTCACGGTCGCGGCGGGACTCGGAGTCAGGGCCTTCGCACACGGCGGCGTCGCCAAGTACGCGGGGGACGCGCTGTACACCGTCCTGATCCTCACCCTCGTCCTGTTCGTGGCGCCCCTTTCGCGGCCGGTCCTCGCCGCCGGCGCGGCGCTGGTGTTCAGCTGTGCGGTCGAGGGCCTGCAGCTCACCGGCGTTCCCGCGGAGCTGTCCCGGCACAGCGTCGTCGCCCGCCTCGTCCTCGGCTCCACCTTCAACGCGCCCGACCTCGTCTGGTACGCCGTGGGTGCGGCCCTGGGCTGGTGCGTCCACAGCTCGCTCCTCCGCCGGTCGGGACGGCCGGGCCGGGCCGCCGCTCCGTCCGCCGCCCGGGCGTAGCGGCCTGGGCGAGCCCCCGGGGCGCCGCGCTCACCTGAGCGCCCTCGTCACGATGTCTCGCTCCAGCTGGAGATCCCGCTGGAGACCGTCGCCGAGGTGTGGCCCGTTCACTGCCGCCGCCACCGACTCGTCCTGAACCCGTCCTGCGACCCCTTGGTGGTCAACGAGCACGAGGCCGCCTTCATCCTGGGCCCGGCTGGGCGCAGGGGGAGTGGCGGAACGTCTGAACGTCTGCCGGCCGACGACGCTCAGCAGACCCAGGGCCCGGGCAACTGCGCACGGATGAGGTCGAGGTGCGCGGCGGTCTGCCCGCCGGCGTGGACCCAGGAGTGGTTCGCGAGCCCGTCGCGCCGGAGCACGCGGCCCGGGGCGGCGTACCAGCGCAGGGGTGACTCGTCGGCGCCCGTCCACAGCGGGTGGTCGGGCAGGTCGACGCGCCGGTACTCCGCCTCCAGCACGGGCAGCAGGTCGTCCGGCAGCTCGCACGCGTCGTACCGGTGAGCCGACGCCAGGAGCGTCTCGGTGAGGACCAGCTCCACCGCGGTGGACATCCGGTCCAGGTAGGGAATCCACCCGTCGGCCGACTCCACGACCACCGGAGGGTCGTCGTCCGCGATCCGGTCCATCGGGATGCCCCACGACGCGCAGTCCTGGTTCTCGCGGCGGAAGACGAGCACGCCGCCGTCGTAGCCGTCGTCCACGTACAGCCCGCTCGGGGACATGAGCGGATCCTGCCCGGTCGTCAGGTCGGACCGCCGCCCGAGCAGCGCGTATCCCTCGCGCAGGGCTCGCGGCAACACAAGCTCCAAGCCACCCTCGGCGGCGGCCAGTTCGTCCTCGGGGCTGCCGTCGCCGTCACGCATCGGCTGACCGGTCCACGCGGCGGCGAAGTCCCGCACGAACCGCCAGGCATGTTCGCGCCCCGCCACACCGCCGCGCAGCGCGGCGGCGACGTCGAACGCGGAAGTCACCGGCCGGGGTAGCCCGTCGCGGCGACCTCCGCCGCGACGCCGGTGAACGACGCCTGCGGGTTGAGCCGCGCCACGATGTCCTCGGTCAACGGGCGCCCCTCGTATATGTGGCGCACCGCCTTGATGTCGACGGGCTGCTCGTCATAGTCCTCGGCGAACGACTGGAAGGCCTCCGGCGTGGGATCCACCAGGAGTTCGAACAGCCAGCCGGAACCGTCCGGATCAGCCTCACCCTCGGGATACTCGACCGGGCCCGTGTGCCACCGGTCGTCGCCCGTCTCGCGCCACAGGCACGCGGTCACCAGGGGCATGTCCCCGTCGGAGAACGCCGGCTCCTCGACACAGGACCGGAAGACCTCGGGCACGTCGTCGACGACACCCGGCCACGGCAGGTCACCGTCATAGGGACTCATCGGCGACTCGTGGTCGAAGCCGCGTATGTACGCCCCCGCCGGGGAGAAGACGACGTCGAACTCGTCGCCGCCGCCGTTGCGCATCGAGAAGACCTCCTCCGTCTCCGACCAGTCCGCGTCGAAGGAGTAGGTGCGGTAGTCACCGGGATTGAGCACGGCCTCGGCCACGGCGACGGCCCGGCACAGCCTGCGCAGGGCGGCAATGTCGGGGAGGGCGGCGGCAACGTCGTGAACGGTCATACGGCCATCAAAGCGCACGCCACTGACAGTGCCCCTCTCGCCGTGCGCGGTGCCGCGCGCAGGGGCCAAGGGCTCAAGGGGGCCTGCACGCTCCCGGCCCGGCCGTCGCGCGTCACCCTGCGTCCAGGCCACGCCAGGAGGGTGGTGCCGAGGGCGATCAGTCGCCGGGCCGGTCTCTGTCGACGGAATAGCCGTGAAACGCCTCATCCCGCAGGCCCGGGGACGGCCGCCAGCTGTCGAGCACGGCGGCCGACGGAGCGAACAGCGGCTCCGGCAGGGCGTCCAGCGGCCACCACTCCCAGCCTGCGATCTTCTCCGGTTCACGCACCTCGGCCGTGCCCGAGGCCGCTGCGACCAGCGCCGCGGCGGTGACCCGGGTGACCCCGCGCGTGCCGTCCACGAGAACGGCGCCGATCCGGACGCCGTCGGCGTCCGCCCGCAGCCCGGTCTCCTCTGCCAGCTCGCGGACCGCGGCGTCCTCGAACCTCTCCCCGGGATCGACCTTGCCGCCCGGCAGTTCCCATACGCCGTTGTGCCCGAGCCCGAGCAGCACCCTCCCGTGAAGGGCCGGAGCGGCAACGCCGTCGTGGTGCTCCCACAGGTCCGCGCGCCGAGCGTCGAGCACGACGACACCGACGCCGACGAGCCCGTTGGGAGTGGGAAAGGCACGCTCGGGCCGTTCCACGGACTGCGCGCCACCGTTCATCCGGCTGCTCCTTCGTTCTCCGCCGATACGTAGCGGAATGCTGCCAGACCGGACCTCCGGCCGGGGAAGGGTGGGTCGCAGGACGCCGAGACGGACTCGTGTTTTCCTCAACTGCCTTGTTTTACTGGCTAGTTGACAGGGAAACCAAGCCTGGTCAGGTCGTTCACGACAACGGGGGTACACGATGCGCCATGTCAACACGGTCCTGCGCAGGATCGCCGCCACGGCGAGTTGGGTGGCAGCGGTCGCGGGCATCGGCCTGGTGGGAGCCCCTCCCGCCGCAGCCGTCGACTACTACTACGAACTGCCCTACCCGTCGGGCGAGTCCTACAGGGTGACCCAAGGGCCGGAGGGCACGTACTCGCACACCGGCCCGTACAACGAATACGCCTGGGACTTCGGGCTCCCGGCGAACTACGAGGTCTCCGCCGCGCAGGGCGGCACGGTCCTCGTCTCCAACTGGTCGCAGTACTGGCAGAACGGCATCGAGGTCATCATCCGCCACTCGAACGGTCAGTGCACGCACTACGCGCACCTCAACCGGGCCATCTACAACACGGGCGACTGGGTCCCGCAGGGCCGGATCATCGGCTGGTCCGGCGCCACGGGAGCGGCCAACGGAGCGCACCTGCACTTCCAGGTCATCAACTGCAACACACGCGTCGGCATCCCGGCCACCCTCCAGGGCTGGACGCCGCCCACGGGTTCGTGGCCGGTCAGCGTGAACACACGCGCCTGAGAACCGGGGCGCGGCAGAGAGGGAAGAGGCCGGTCAGCCCAACGAGCCGACGGCCTCCACAAGGCCGGCCAGGGCATGACCGAGCGCCTCCAGACCGGGCCCTGCCGCGCCGCCGGGTTCCTCCATGTACACGTCCCGCCGGATCTCGATCATCAGCGCGCTGACACGCTCGTCCCGCCCGTAGTGCTTCAGCGGCACGTACGTCCCGGCGAACGGACTGTCCGTCCCGGTCCCGCCGAATCCGGCGAACGCCGTGCGACGCGCCGCGTCCAGGAGCCCGGTCGGCGTGTGGACCGGGTCCGTCCCGAGGCAGATCGGCGGCCGGGGCCCGTCGCCGTGCAGCTCGTACGGCAGAGGCTCGGTCGGGTACGAGTGCACATCGATGACCACGGCGCGCCCGGCGGCGGCGAGCCGTGCGTCGACGGCCGCGGTCATGGCGGCGGCGTACGGCTCGAAGTACTGCCGGACCAAATCGCTGCCGTCGTACTCCTCGGGCCGCAGCGCCTCGCGGTGCGTGGTCCGCGTGTACACCGCGCCCATCCCGACGGCGAGCATCTCCTCCCGCTCGTCGGGGAAGCGCTCGGGGTCGATCACCAGCCGGGACAGCTGGTTGACAAACCGCCAGGGAGCGACACCGGCAGCTGCGACCGCCGCGGCGGCGATCTCCGCGGTGTGCGAGTCGGTGATGTGGTCCAGCTCCAGCTCCAGCGCCGCATCGTCCAGCACGATGCCGGCGCGGACGTCGGCGGGTATGGCGCGGGAGGAGTGCGGGACGTGCAGGATGACGGGCGAGTCGGGGGCGCCGGGGAGGAGTTGGAAGGACGTCGAGGAGTCGTTCACGCGGAGTTCCTTGCAAGTGGTGTGGATCGAACTCGGGGAGGCAAGCGCGCCTCCCCACCAGAGGTGGGTCTGCCCGCGAGGTAGC
This sequence comes from Streptomyces sp. NPDC002867, assembly GCF_053591895.1. Lineage (NCBI taxonomy): Bacteria > Bacillati > Actinomycetota > Actinomycetes > Kitasatosporales > Streptomycetaceae > Streptomyces > Streptomyces sp. NPDC002867. The sequence continues at coordinate 48,101 of NZ_JBSFUR010000008.1, forward strand.
GGGCGGCCTGGGAACGACTCTAACGGGAGGGTCCGACACAGGGCCCCGGCCTGGGGACGACGGTGAAGACGTGCGCGACCAGGGCCCCCGCATCGCCCTGCGAACAGCGCCGGGTAGCGTGCCCGCATGACGCGCACCCTGCGACCCGGACCGGAGCCCGCCCCCGCGCCGACGACCGACGAGGACGGCGTACGACTGCCGCGACTGCGCTTCAAGGACGTGGTCGTACGCGGAGCCGTGCAAGGGATCGCCGCCGTGGTCCTGCTGGCCGTCGTGTCACTGTTCGTCGCCGACCACCACGATCGCGAGACGTTCCTGGCCGTCGTGGCGGGATTCTCGATGGTCGGCTCCGGGGTGTGCATCGTGTTCGGGGGCTTCTTCTGGGCCGTCTGCGGGGGCGATGTCAGACGGTGGCGCGACTGGCGAACCATCACCGGCCAGACGGAGGCCGTCACCGTCATAGGACCGGCGCTCTTCCGGCTCGGCGTGCTCGCGCTTGTGCTCTTCCCCGGCGCGTTCGGCCTCTACGAGGTGGTCGACAACGCGCCGTACGACAGCTGGATGTACGGGGCCTGAGCCGGGCCGGCCTGGCGTTGCTCGCGACCCCGGCGCCCCTGAGCGCGTCAGTTCAACCGACACGCCCGCCTCCACGAGGAACGGACTCGGCTGCCCCGTCCACGAGACGTGCAAGCTGTCCCGCGCTTGCGCCGTCCCTGTCGCCGCGGCGGCCTTCCCTCAGCGACTCTCCTCCTCGTTGTACATCAGCGGCCGTCGGGCCACCGCACCCGGCGGCTCGGTCACGACACGGCCGGCGAAGGCGTCCACCGTCGTGATGCCCCCGCGGTCCAGCAGACGCGGGTCGTCCACCATGGAGTTGAGACCGCATCAGAGCGAGATCACGAGGCGTCCGTGTTGCCCAGCGCCTGCCGATACCAACCGTAACGATAGGCTGTGCGCCGAACATGTCAGATAATTGACGATGTTTTCATGTCATGCTTTGCTTTCTGGGCTTGCGATGGGGTGGGGTTCCTCGTCGTCTGGTCAGAGGGTGGGGGCTCGTGCATTCGCGGCTGGTCAAACGGCCAGGTCGTGCGCACGTCAACTACCTGTTGATCGACCCGGCTGTGCGCCGGGGTTCATACATCACATCCCGTGGGGGGATCTTCCATGTCTTACGTTCAGCCGACCGGACCAGTTGTCGACGGCGGTCAGCCGGCCAGGAGCAACGGCCTGGCCACGGCCGGCCTGGTGCTCGGCATCATCGCGGTGATCTTCAGCTTCATCCCTCTGGTCAACGTGATCGTGTGGCCGCTCGCGATCCTCGGCCTCATCTTCGGTGCCATCGGTCTGGCCAAGTCCGGGAAGGTCGGAAAGGGCAAGGGAGCGTCGATCACCGCCCTGGTCACCTCGCTCGTCTCGGTGGTGATGTTCTTCGTCATGAACGCCGTGTTCGTGTCCGCGGTCGACGAGGCCGTCAAGGAGACGCAGAACGAGCTCGACAAGTCGTACGACTCGGCGAAGGTTGACGACGACGGCAACGCCAAGACCGGCGAGGGCACGGATGAGAACCCGGTCCTGAAGGACTTCCGCCTCTCCAAGTGCGATGTCACCAACTCGGAATGGGGCAGCAAGGAGCTCGCGCTGCACATCGACTACACCAACAACGGTGACCGCCGGTACTCGTACGTCCTCGAGGGCGAGGTCCTCGCCGACGGCAAGAAGATCAGCGACTTCCTGTCGACCGCGGAGAACCTGGCCCCCGGCCAGACCTTCAAGGACGAGGATGCGGGCGTCCTGGTGTCCTCCGACAAGCTCGAGGGTGCGAAGAAGCTCGAATGCAAGGTCATCGAGGCCAACCGCCACGACTTCTGAGCTGCTCCACCGCCGGGCGGAAGATACCGGCGAACGAGTAGTTCGGCGTCACCGCAGCCATCGTGCGGGGCGGCTGCGGTGACGCCCTTCGTGCGGATTCAGGCAGGGTGCTCAGCCTTCGATGGCGTACCGCACGAAATCCGCCCAGCCGGTGTGGCTCACGCTGAGGTGGGGGAGCGTGACGTCCTTCGAGTCGCGTACAAGCATGGCGCGCTCGGTGACGGCGACCTCGATGCATGCACGTCTTCTCCACCGATAGGCCGCCGGAGGACGGACTCTTCGACGGTGAAGGTCGTCAGCGGCGGAGGTCCACTGAGTGAGGAGGAAGCTGTAGTCGTGCTGCTCGACGGCTTCGGCCTCCAACTTGGCGTAGCTCCTGAACCACGCCGGATGCTTCACCCGCGCCCGAGCCTTCGCTCGCGCCCGTCCTCCTTCGCCGCCCGCAGCAGCCCGCCGGCACCCAGCAACTCGTCCGCCGCGTCCAGGAACTCTGCCTGCGGTGTCCTGCGGCCGCGCTCCAGCGAGCGGATCAGCTCCTCGCTGTAACCGAGCCGTTCGCCCAGCTCCCGTTGCGTCACCCCGCCCGTTCCCGCAGCAGCCGCACCTGGCGGCCGACGACGCGGAAGAGGTCTGCCGCGTCTTCTGTCTCGTCGTTGTCGTCGGCCGGTCCCGTGAGCTCCATGCCGTACCGCCCCGTCTCCCGACCGAACCCCGCAGCCACCACCACACCGAGCCGGTACGCCACTCACCTTGTACCGGCCCACATCCGCAGGTTACGACCCTGCAGCCCACGAGCAGGCGGAATCGCGGATGCGGCACCCCAACGTGTGCAGTCCACGGCCCGGCCGACCGTGCACGCCGGTAGGGGCGGCAGCCGGGACCTCTACGCACCAGGTGCGTACCCCCGTCGTTGCTGGTCAGCGCGGTGGCGTGTCTTCACGCTGAATGGTGTGAAGAGCGAATCCGTACAGACCAACATGCCCCAGCAACCAGGCACGTCCGCACGGCAGTTCACCCAACTGCTCAGCGCTACACGGCGCGGCGCCCGCCTCGCCCGGCTGCTCACCATTGAGCAGATCGTGCAGTGGGGATGGCCACGCGACGGCGAGCGTGCGGAAGCCGCAGAGGTCGTCGTCGCCGAACTCGCCACGAACGCGGTCGTGCACGGGCGTCTGGCCGGCCGGGGCTTCCGCCTGGGCCTGATGCTGCTATCCGACTCCCGCTTGCGCATCGAGGTCTCCGACCCGAGGGGTGACCGGCTCCCTGCCGCATCCCTCGTCGCCGACGAGGGCGGCCGTGGGTTGGTGATCGTGGATGCGCTGACCGACGGCTGGGGTGTACTGCCGTATCCGCCGTCCGGAAAGACGGTTTGGGCGGAAATCGCCCCGAAGCGGCGGTGAGATCGTCCAGCATGCCCTGCAACTGTGTATCCACCTGCTGGCGAGCGCCTGACGTGGACGGGCGAACTCTCTCCTTCGCCGCGAGCTCGAAGAGGTAGGTTCGCTGGTCCTCGTTCAGGCGGAGCACCTGGGGGATCTCCTTCAGGAGGGGACCAGACGCCTGGAGACGGCCCTGCTCGATCCGCGCGTAGTGCTCGGTGCTGATCGCGGCGAGAAGGGCCACCGCCTCGCCCCGCCCGGGAACCCTGCACGGCATGGTCGACCGGCTCCGCGTCCACGGCCCCACATGCGCACCATCGGCTACCACCGCTGGATCGCCGCGATGCTCGCCCACCTCGCCGACCACCCCTCGCACCCTTTCACCGCGTTCACCCCACTGTTCACCACCCACGTGCCGGGCCGCGGCATCACCGTCGAAGAACTCTCCGCCGCTCCCCACCGTCTCGCCGGCGTGCACGTGATTCCTTCCGGCCGTGGAGAGGAGGGCGGATCAGTCCTGCCGCTTCGTCCTGAGATCTTCCGAGATGGGAATCAAGAGCAGGTCCCCGTTCCAGTTCACCGGTGTCATCGTCATACGGATCGCGTAGGCCGGACCGTCGTCGGAGTCGTACTACGTCTCTTCACGATCCAGGGTGTAGCCGCGGCCTGAAGCCGCCGGCTTCGAGTAGTGATCGGGCGATGTAGTTGGTGAGGTTCCGGAAGCCGAGCGCGGAGCCGCGCAGGTACTCGCGCCTGCAGTTGATCGCCTCGGTGGGCCGTTGCTGGTGCCGGGGCGGTCGAAGTAGGCCAGGACGTCGGCGGCCCGCTTGGCCAGGGTCCGTCCGAGCCGAGGCGATCGACGACCGTCTTCTTGAGCTCACGCCCGCGGGCACGTTCAGGGTGCGGTAGGCGGCGATCGTGCGCCCATCCTGCAGACCAGGCCGAGGAACCTGCAGCCTTCGAGCTCGTGGTGAGGGAAGGGGGCTGCCATTCCGACTGACAGTTGTCTCCGCCGAGCCCGTACGCGACCCGGTCGAATGCGCGGTACAGCATGTCGAGCGATTGGCGGCGGGCCAGAGAACGACCTGGGAGGATTGACGGTCGTCAGCCGGCACGCCCCGGATGCCGGCATCCGAGCCGTGGCGGCGAAAGAACCACCCGTAGCCTCAGGTGGCAGGCACACATGTCCGCCGAGCTGCGCCATCAGACCAATCCCGCTACCGTCAGTAATTGACTTACCGGACGTCCGACCCCTGGAGGTCGCCATGCCGGAGCTCTTCATCGGTGGTGTCTGGACGGCCGCTGCGGAGGGAGGAACGCGGGAGATCCGCTGCCCGGCCGACGGGTCGCTCGTTGCGACGGTCGACGAGGCGGGGCCGAAGGACGCTGCCGCGGCGATCGCTGCGGCACGCGAGGCCTTCGACGCCGGCCCTTGGCCCCGCATCCCGGCCGCCGAGCGCGGGGCCCTGCTCCTGCGCACGGCCGAGCTGCTGGAGCGCGACAAGGACGCCTTCGCCCGGGCGGAGTCTCTCGACACGGGCAAGCGGCTCGTCGAGAGCGCCTACGACATGGACGACATCGCCAACTGCTTCCGCTACTTCGGCAACCTGGTCGCGGCGGGCGGCGGCGACCGTGTCGTCGACACGGGGGATCCGGGTGTCGACAGCAGAGTTGTGCACGAGCCGGTGGGTGTGTGCGCGCTGATCACGCCGTGGAACTACCCACTGCTGCAGACCGCGTGGAAGGTGGCCCCCGCCCTGGGCGCCGGGAACACGTTCGTGCTGAAACCCAGCGAACTGACTCCGCACACCGCTGTCATGCTGATGCGGCTGCTCACCGAGGCCGGTCTGCCCGAGGGGACCGCCAACCTGCTGCTCGGCGCCGGTCCCGCCGCGGGAGCTCCGCTCACCGAGGACCCGCGGGTCGATCTCGTCTCCTTCACCGGCGGCCTGGTGACCGGTCGGCGCATCATGGCGGCGGCCGCCCCGACGGTGAAGAAGGTGGCCCTGGAACTCGGTGGCAAGAACCCCAACATCGTCTTCGCCGACGCGGACTTCGCAGCCGCGGTGGACCACGCCCTGATGGCAGTCTTCCTGCACTCCGGCCAGGTCTGCTCGGCCGGCGCCCGGCTGCTCGTCCAGGACGAACTGCACGACCCGTTCGTCGACGCGATCGTCGAACAGGCCCAGCGCATCCCGCTCGGTGGCCCCTTCGACGAGAACGCCCGCACCGGGCCGCTGATCTCCGCCGCCCACCGCGACAAGATCGAGGCTTACGTGGCCGCGGGGCTGGCCGAGGGAGCCGTGCTGCGCTGTGGTGGGAAGCGACCTGAGCAGGCCGAGCTGAAGGACGGCTTCTACTACCTGCCGACCGTCCTGGACGAATGCGACGCCGGGATGTCCGTCGTCCGCGACGAGTCCTTCGGTCCGGTACTGACCGTCGAGCGGTTCCACGACGAGGACGAGGCCGTGGTGCTGGCCAACAGCACCGTCTACGGGCTGGCGGGCGCGGTGTGGACCGACGACACCGGCCGCGGGCACCGGGTCGCTTCGCGCGTCCGGGCCGGCACCGTGTGGATCAACGACTTCCACCCTTACGTCCCGCAGGCCGAGTGGGGCGGCATGAAGCAGTCCGGCTTCGGCCGCGAACTGGCGCCTGCCGGGCTGGCGGAGTACCAGGAGGCCAAACACGTCTGGCGCCGGCTGTCGCCCGCTCCGCAGAGGTGGTTCGCGTGACGACCAGGGCGGAGGGCCCCGACGGACGCGAAACGGTGCACGGCGACGACTCGCTCGCCGAACTGGGATACCGGCCGGAACTGAAGCGCACACTCGGCAACTTTCACACGTTCGCCGCCGGCATCAGCTACATCTCGATCCTCACCGGCACGTTCCAGCTGTTCTACTTCGGTGTCAGCTTCGGCGGGCCGGCCTACTGGTGGTCCTGGCCCATGGTGTTCGCCGGCCAGCTGATGGTGGCGCTCTGTTTCTGCGAGCTGGCGGCCCGCTACCCGGTCGCCGGCTCGGTCTACAACTGGGCGAAGAAGATGGGCGGCCCGCACGTGGGCTGGCTCGGCGGCTGGATGATGATGACGGCCACCATGGTGACCCTGTCGGCCGTCGCGCTCGCCTACCAGATCACGCTGCCGCAGATCGACGACTGGTTCCAGTTCGTCGGCGACGGCAGCAAGCCGGGTGACGCCGCTGCCAACGCGGTCCTGCTGGGGACGGTGCTGATCCTGTTCTCGACGCTGGTCAACGCGTTCGGCGTACAGCTGATGGCCCGGATCAACTCGGCGGGTGTGTTCATCGAGTTGATCGCGGCCGTCGCCCTGGTCGTCTTCCTCGCGGCCCACATCACCCGCGGCCCGAGCAGCGTGCTCACCGAGACGTACGGCCTGGGCAGCGGCGGGAGCCTCGGCTACTTCGGTGCGTTCCTCACCGCGTCCCTGGCGTCGGCGTACGTGATGTACGGCTTCGACACCGCCTCCTCGCTCGGCGAGGAGTCCCACGATCCTGGGCACAACGCCCCGCGGGCGATCCTGCGGGCGCTGATCGCGTCTTTCCTGATCGGCGGGTTCATCCTGCTGTTCGCCCTGATGGCCGTGCCCGATCTGCACGCCAAGGAGCTGTCCACCGGCGGACTGCAGTACGTGGTGCTCGAGACGCTCGGCTCGACGCTCGGCGAGATCTTCCTGTGGTGCGTCGTCGTCGCCATCACGGTGTGCGTACTGGCCGTCCACGCCGCCGGTATCCGGCTGATGTTCGCGATGGCCAGGGACAACAACCTGCCGGCCGGTTCGGTGCTCGCGAAGGTCAGCCCGCGGTTCCAGACCCCGGTGATTCCCGCGGTGCTGATCGGCACGGTGGGCGTGATCATCCTGGTCATCAACATCAACCAGCCGCAGATCTTCTCGGTGATCACCAGTATCGCGATCACCATGATCTACGTGGCGTACCTGATGGTGACCGTGCCGATGCTCGTCCAGCGGCTTCGTGGCACGTGGCGGCCGCAGGAGGGCCGCTTCTCGCTCGGCCGGCTGGGCCTGCCGGTCAACATCCTGGCCGTGCTGTGGGGGGCCGCGATGTCGCTGAACCTGGCCTGGCCGAGGGCCGAGGTCTACAACGCGACGGGCCCGCAGCACTGGTACCTGCGCTGGGGGGCGTTCGTGTTCATCGGCATCGTGGCCGTCGGGGGCTTCGCCTACTACTGGTTCGTGCAGCGGCACCGTACGGGCGTACTGGCGGAGCACCGGGCCGACGCCGCCCCCTGACCCCGGCACCGCCGGCCCGCGCGATGGGAGAGACCATGCCCGCACAGACACCGACGCCCGTCTTCGACTACGTCGTCGTCGGCGGCGGCACCGCCGGGGCCGTCGTCGCGGCGCGGCTCACGGAGGACCCTGACGTCACCGTCTGCGTGGTGGAGGCGGGTCCCTCGGACGTCGGCGACGACAACATCCTCAGGCTCGACCGCTGGATGGCACTCCTGGAGTCCGGCTACGACTGGGACTACCTCGTCGAGCCCCAGGAGAACGGCAACAGCTTCATGCGCCACGCCCGCGCGAAAGTGCTGGGAGGCTGCTCGTCCCACAACTCCTGCATCGCCTTCTGGGCGCCTGCGGAGGACCTCGACGAGTGGGCCGCGCTGGGCTGCACCGGCTGGAGCGCGTCCGACTGCTACCCGCTCTACCGACGGCTGGAGGCCAACGACGCCCCGGGAGACCACCACGGCCGCTCCGGACCGGTGCGGCTGCGAACGGTGCCCCCGAAGGACCCCTGCGGCAGGGCGCTGCTGGAGGCGTGCGCAGCGGCCGGGATCCCGACCACACCGTTCAACACCGGCACCACGGTCGTCCGGGGCGCCCACTGGTTCCAGATCAACGCCCGTGAGGACGGCACCCGTTCCTCGGCCTCCGTGTCGTACCTGCACCCGATCATGGGCAAGCGGCCCAATCTGGAGGTCATGACCGGGCTGCAGGCCAGGCGGCTGCTGTTCGCCGAGGACGGCCGCTGCTCCGGTGTCGAGTTCCTGCTGCCCGACACTGTGCACACCGGGGCGGTCGCCGTCCGGCGCGAGGCGATCCTCTGCTGCGGGGCCATCGACTCGCCGAAGCTGCTGATGCTGTCGGGCATCGGGCCCGCCGGACATCTGAGCGAGGTGGGCGTCGACGTCAGGGTCGATGCCCCCGGTGTCGGGTCCCACCTCCAGGACCACCCCGAGGGCGTGATCATGTGGGAGGCGAAGCAGCCCATGGTCACCACCTCCACCCAGTGGTGGGAGATCGGGATCTTCGCCGACACCGAGCCGGGCCTGGACCGGCCGGACCTGATGTTCCACTACGGCTCGGTGCCCTTCGACCTGAACACCTACCGGCGCGGCTACCCGACGTCCGACAACGCCTTCTGCCTGACGCCGAACGTCACCCGCGCCCGCTCCCTCGGCACCGTGCGGCTGCGCACCCGCGACTTCCGGGACAAGCCGAAGGTCGACCCGCGGTACTTCACGGACGAGCACGACATCCGGGTGATGACCCACGGCCTGCGGCTCGCCCGCGAGATCGTCGCGCAGGCGCCCATGGCCGAATGGGCCGGTACGGAACTCGCCCCCGGCGCCGCCGCCGTCAGCGGCGAGGAGCTCTTCGCCTACATCCGCGAGACGCACAACACGGTCTACCACCCGGCGGGAACGGTGCGTATGGGGGCCGACAGCGACCCCGACTCCCCGCTCGACGCCCGACTGCGAGTCAAGGGCGTCCGCGGTCTGCGGGTCGCCGACGCGTCGGTGATGCCGTTCCTCACCACCGTCAATCCCTGCATCACCACGATGGTGATCGGCGAGAAGTGCGCCGACATGATCAAAGAGGGATGACGGGCCCGGCGGTCCCACCAGGGCACTGGCGGTCAGGGCGCCGGGTGGCCGGGGCGCAGATCGGTGACATCGCCCAAGGTGAGAAGCGAGCCGCGCGGCAGGGGCTCGGCCGCCGTGTCCACCGGTGTCAGGCAGAACCCCACATGGTCCCCCCAGTCGGCGTGCTCCTCCACCCGGCCGATGAACCAGGCACAGGCGTCGCCGAGCACCGGAACGCCCTCACCCCACGGATCCCAGCGTGCCCGAGCGAACTTGTCGACCCGGTCACCGGTCTCACCGCCGAACAACCTCGCGAGCTCGTACTGGTCGCTGCGGAGAAGATGCACGCCCAGGAACGGGGCCCGGCGCGCCACGCGGTAGGTGTGGTTCACCTTGGAGAGCCACACCACGAACCGCACCGGACTCAGTGACGACTGTGAGGCGAACCCGACCAGACAGCCGGCACGTCGCCCGTCTGCGGTCGCCGTCACGACGTAGACCGGGGGGTCCAGCAGTTCGGTGAAGTTGTCCATGGGCAACATGACGCAGCCCTTCCGCTGACAGACGGACGGCGTTGCCGGGTGCCTTTCGCGGCTTCCGGCGGGGGCAGCCGGAACTCAACCGCGGTGTTTGGCGAGGCTGTGGAGGAGGACTAGCACGGCCACCGCTATCACGGTCACGTGCAGCCAGGCGGGGGCGGCGGAGGCATCCGCGGCGCCGGTCATGGGCAAGTTCATGTTTTCCTCCTGATCGGTTCGCCGAGCAGGGCTCGGCACTTCGGGAGCGGGCCGTCAACCCTCGTTCGGCCGTCCCGGCTCCTACGGCTCGTGTGCCCCCGTAACCCGTCTCCAGACCCGCGGTGGGCACTGCCGTGGTGGGGGCCCGCGGTGCTGAAGAGCACGCTCAGCCAGTGAGGAGGCGTCGTCCGGGACGCGCGGCGGGGGCCAGGACCAGGTCAGGCCCGAGCGGCAGAGGCGTGGAAGGTGCGGCGGTGGGCGCCCGGAGGTCCTCACGGGGGCCCGGCTTCCGCGGCCGGTACCGGGCCCGACGGAGATCCTCGTCAGGGTGCACGCGGCCGGGGTGAACCCGATCGACTGGAAGCCCCGGGCGACGGGCGGCTTCGGGATCCAGCGGCCGGGCCGAGCAGGCGTTGCAGGTCGCCCGTTTCGACCGTCAGCTGGAACGCCTCGACGGTGCGGCGAGTCTCGGCAGCGGAAGCGACCCCGCGCGGCGACGTGGGCCCGTGCCCGGTGGGCGATCTGGCGGACCGCGGCCGGGCTCTTGTCGACGGCCTCGGCGATCTCGCCGTACCCGAAGGAAATGGGGCGGGGGCCGGGCGCCTGATCGAGTGCGACATGCGCGGCGCCTCATCCGCTCTACCGGCAGGCATGGTTCAGCCTCGATCGAGCGGGCCCAGCCCTCGACGTCCGCCGCCCGCATTTCCTCCGCCGCGTAAACCCCTTTGCCGTCGCCCGCAACCAAGCATCGGCACACCCGGAAGGCGGGCGTGCCGATGCGTTACGTGCGGGAGGGCAAAGATGACAGCTCGTCGCGGGACGCCACGCGGAAGTACGGTCCGACAATCACCGGCACACCCGTCGATGCGAGCTCGGCCCGTGCGTCCTCGTCGGGGAGGACGACACCGGCCAGAGCAGCGGTCGAGTAGCGGCGCAGTCCGTCGACACCGAAGTGCTCGACGACCGGGTTCGCGGGATCAATCGGTTCATTCACGGACTCGTACGCTCCAGGACTCCAGAGGTGCGGCAGTGCGTCCAGAGCCTATCGGCACTGCCGCACACCTCTCGGGCCCGATCGCAGCCGGCACCGAACACACGGGGTGACGGTGGCGAACCGGACCCGGCCAGCCGCCCCCGACGATTCGCCGGAGGCGGCTCTCACCTGCGCGTGCAGCGCAGTTGGGTCGTGTCCACCGTCTCGGCCGTCACGCGCATCCCCGCGTCGTTCGGGTGCAGATGGTCACCGCCGTCGTACGCGGACAGCATCCGGGACGGACGGGCCGGGTCCCTGATCGCCGCGTCGAAGTCGACCACCTCGTCGAACAGGCCGCCGTCCCTGATGAACGCGTTCACCTCCTGCCGTACGGCCTCGCCGCCCGCCGTCCACTCGCGCCAGCCCTCGTACGGCATGACCGTCGCCCCGACCACGCAGACACCCGCCGCGTGCGCCCGCTCGACGATCCGCCGGTAGCCGGCGATCAGATCCCCGGCGGTGGGGGCCGGAGTCGCCTTGATGTCGTTGACCCCTTCGAACAGGACCATCGTCCGCACGCCGCGCTGGGACAGCACATCGCGCTCCAGCCGCTTCAGGGCGCTCTCGCCCGAGCCGTCGCTCAGCACCTTGTTGCCGGAGATGCCCTCGTTGGCCACGCCCTTGATCCGCGTCGTGGGGTCGTCCCGGAGGCGGGCGGCGAGGAAGTCCGGCCAGCGGCGGTTGGTGTCGGGGGTGGACGAGGCGCCGTCCGTGATGGAGTCGCCGAGCGCCGCGACCGCGCCGGCGCCCCGCCGGGCGTCGACGACCACGGCGTCCAGGTAGAACCAGGAGCGCACCGTCCGGGTGTACGGCGTCGCCGATTCGTCCGCCGTGTGGTCGCCGGCCGGGGCGACGGAGGAGGTCTGGAGTGCCATGTGGTGTCCCGTCGCGGTCCCGGCCGCCTGCCGCACGTACAGACTGACGGCGAGGTCGGACCCCGGACGTACGGTGCCGGGCAGCGGATCGCTGTAGACCGTGCCTCCTGGCGGCACCGTCACGGAACGGCCGCCGCCGAACGTCAGCGCGCGGTTGGTGCCGGGGACGACGGCGGCGCCCGACGCCCGCAGACCGGCCCACGCGCTGCCGAAGGCCACCGGCTGCTCGCCGAAGGCGTTGGAGAGACGGATGCGCAGGGCACTGCCACCCGCGCTGGTGCGGACGACGAGGCGGTACGTGAGGTCCTGCGCCGCCCTGCCGAGCCGGTCGGCGCTCGCGGCCCAGCTGACCACCTGCGTCGTGCCGCGCGCGGAGGCGGAGGCGGGCGGTGCCGAAGGAGAGGAGGGAACGGCGTGCGCAGCGGTGAACACCGTCGCCGTCAGGACCGTCGCGGTCGCCAGCGAGGTGACGACCGTCGTGCGCAGAAGGGGCCGGGGCGAACGTGACCATGATCTGTTCATGTTCCGTGTGACCTCCGATGCGTTCGTGGCGCATGCGACCGTTGGCATTGACCCGCGCCGGACGCCTCCTGTCCATACCGCCTGTGGCCATCGGTCTCCCAGAACTGCCGCCCGCCAGAGGGTAGTTGCCGCTCCCCGCACCGGCTGGGAGGATCGCTGGTCGACCTGCCCGCGGGAGCCGGGCCTCGACCGACCGGGGGAGCATCGTTGTCCGGAACCGACAGCACCGACGCACGGACCGACAGGATCGACACCAGCAGGCCGCACCCGGCCCGGGTGTACGACTGGTTCCTCGGCGGCAAGGACAACTACCCGGTCGACGAGGAACTCGGCCGGCAGATCATGGGCGTCGACGGCACCGCCCGGCACATCGCCCGGACCAACCGCTGGTTCATGCAGCGCGTCACGCGCTGGATGGCGCGCGAGGCCGGCGTCCGCCAGTACCTCGACATCGGCACCGGCATCCCGACCGAGCCCAACCTGCACCAGATCGCCCAGGCCGCGGCCCCCGAGTCCCGCGTCGTCTACGCCGACAACGACCCCATCGTCCTCACCCATGCCGAGGCCCTGCTGCGCAGCACTCCCGAAGGCGTCACCGACTACATCCAGGCCGATGTGCGCGAACCGGAGCGCATCCTGGAACAGGCGCGCAAGACCCTCGACTTCACGCGGCCCGTGTCCCTCTCGCTGGTCGCGCTGACGCACTTCCTCGGAGACGAGGACCGCCCGTACGACCTGGTGGAGCAGCTCGTGGCGGCGCTGCCCCCGGGAAGCCACCTCGTCCTGTCCCAGCTGACGGCCGACCTCGACCCGGCCGCCGTGCTGCTCGGCGTGCAGATGTACTCCGCGGGCGGCGTCACCCTCGTCCCGCGGACGCACGCCGAGGTGTCACGCTTCTTCGACGGGCTGGAGCTCGTCGAGCCCGGTGTCGTCCAGCTGACGCGGTGGCATCCCGAGCTGGCCGTGGACGAGACCGTCGACGAGGACGCGGTGATCTCCCTCTACGGCGCGGTGGCCCGCAAACCCTGAGAAGACGCGGCCACAGGGGGCGGTCCGGCGCCGCCCCTGGTTTCCGCGCACCCCAAAAATCTCTTATGACGCGCTCTCGCCTATGATGCGCCGGTGTTCGATTCCCGGCACATCAGGACGTTCCACGAAGTCGTCAGGACCGGCTCGTACTCGGCCGCGGCCCGTGCCCTCGGCTACACCCAGCCCGCCGTCACCCAGCAGATGAAGGCCCTCGAACGGGACGTCGGCTCCGCGCTGTTCGTGCGGGTCGGGCGCGGCATGCGGCTCACCGAGGCCGGACAGACGCTGTCCCGGCACGCGAGCAGCATCCTGGACTCCATGTCGGCCGCGCAGGAGCAGGTGAACGCCCTGACCCGGCTGCGTTCCGGCAGGGTCCGCCTCTGCGCCTTCCCCAGCGCGAACTCCACCCTCGTGCCCGAGACCCTGGCCCGGCTGACCGCCTCCCACCCGGGCATCCGCGTCGACCTGCTGGAGGACGAGCCGCCCGAGTCGCTGCGGCGGCTGGCGCGCGGCGAGTGCGACGTCTCCCTCGCCTTCACCTATCCCGGACTGCGTCAGCACGTGCCCGGCGAACTGGTCGAGATCCCGCTGCTGGAGGACCAGTTGACCGTTCTGCTGCCGCGCGCCCACGCCCTGGCACGGCGGCGCATGGTGCGCCTCGCCGATCTCGCGGGGGAGCGGTGGATCGCCGGGTGCCCGCGCTGCCGTGCCAACCTGCTGCACGAGTGCGCCGAAGTGGGCTTCGTGCCCGACATCGCCTTCATGACCGACGACAACCTCGCGGTGCAGAGCCTGGTCGCGGAAGGGCTCGGCGTGGCGATGATCCCCTCGCTCGTCCTGAACTTCATGCGCCATGAAAAGGTCGCGGGCCGGCCCCTGCAGCCCTTCTCGCGCCGCAAGATCTTCGCGTACGTGCTGCGGGAGCACCTGAGGGTTCCGGCCACCTCGCTCGTCCTGGAGGAACTGCGGACGGTGGCGGCCAACAAGGTCGGCTGCTGAGCGCTAACGCGCCGCTCATAAGCGCCGCTTGGGAGAACCCAGGAAATCGTCGTTGGACGTGAAGCTGGGCGCGGCCGGACGCTGCCCGCATGACGACATCACCCACCGCCTTCACCGCGGCCCGGACCACCGCCCGTCTCGACGCGCTGATCGACGGCGTGCGCGAGGCGGTCGGGCGCGGGCTGCCGCCGGACCTGACGGCACATCTCGTCTGCGAGCGCCTCGCGCCGCACCTGGGAGCGGACGACCTGCTGACCCCCGAGCAGTGTGAGAGCGATCCGGAGCGCTACCGGCAGCACCTGCTGCACGCCGAACACGACGGCAGCTTCTCGCTCGTCGCCCTCGTCTGGCTGCCGGGGCAGGGCACGGTGGTGCACGACCACGTGGCCTGGTGCACCACCGGTGTGCATCGGGGCGAGGAACACGAGCGGCGTTACCGGCTGGTCCCCGCCGACGGCCACGGCTCCACGGCGCGGCTCGTCGCCACCGCCGACGCGGTGGCCCGGCAGGGCGAGGTCTGCGGTTTCGCGCCGCCCGGGGACATCCACCGCGTACGGAACGCGGGTTCGGCGACGGCGATGTCCCTCCACGTCTACGGTGCCGACATCTCCCGCCTCGGCACCAGTGTCCGCCGGGTCTACGACCTGCCGACCGACCGCTGACCACCCGGCGCACGGCGACGCCGCGCGAACCGCGCGGCGCCGCCCCCATGAACGGCCTGGCGGCCGACCGTCGTTCGCGCGCGGCGCCGCGCGGAATGGCTGCCGCCCCCCGATCCGTCCGGCGCGTGCCTCGGCGAACGGCCTGCCGGCCGACGGTTGTTCGCGCGCGGGGCCGTCGCGTCGGGGGTCCACCGGTTGTGACCGTGTGGGGCGCGGTCATGCCTGCGTCACGTGCCCGCCGCACGCTGCCGCGACCCGCGAGCTCGACGACCTTGCGGCCTCGAGGCCGAGCCCCGCGGCGTTCGCCCGCACGTGACGGTCGCGGCCGACCGGTCCGGCGCAGGGCTGCCCAGGAACGGCCTGCCGGCCGACCGTTGTTCGCGCGCGGGGCCCGTCGCGTCGGGCGGTCCGCCGACCGTACGGGAGGCGGCCACGCCTCACGTCAGACGGTCCGCCGCACCGCTGCCGCGTGCCCGGCGCACCTCCACCGCCGACGCCCGGGCGCGCGGCCGCCCGGAACGTCCCGCCGCGTCGGGGCCCGGTCCCCCGGTCACCACCGCGCGCAGCGCGGATGCGCGGCTGTCGTGCCCGGGAGCCGGGCTCCCATGGCCGTACGTCCGCGCCGCCGTCGGTGTGGGGGGCCGGCACGGCCGTTCGACACCCGGCCGCCCCGGGCACCGGCAGGACGCTATGGGGCGGCCCGGGCCTTTCCTGTCCGTACCGCCGATGCACGGATACGCAAAGAAACGCCGGCGCACCGGCTCCCGCGTCATTCCGGGCGCTGGGACCGCGCCCGTGACAGCGTCTGCCGGGACTGCGACTCCAGCTTGCGGCGTGCGCGGGCCACATGCTGCTCGACCGTGCGCGGCGACAGGTGCAGTGTCGCCGCGATCTCCCGGTTCGTCAGCCCGGTCGCCGCCAGGTCGGCGACCTCCTGCTCGCGCGGGGACAACTGGTCGCCGTAGCTGGGGCGCCCCCGCGGACGCTGCCCGTCGGCGGGCTGGTGCGCGCGCAGCGTCGCCCGGATGCGGGCGGCGTCCCACACCGCCCCGAGCTCGGTCAACCGCTCGACACAGGACGCAAGTTCGGCGACCGCCGTCTCCGTGTCCCGGCCCGAGGCCAGCAGGCAGCGGGCGGCGCCCTCGGTGGCGAGGACCGCGGAGTAGGGACGGGGCAGCCCCGCGTACACGAGCGCCGCCTGATGGAACAGCTCCGCCGCAGCGCCCTGTTCGCCCTCCGCCTCGGCGAGCAGCGCACGGCACCAGTGCAACGCCGCGTCGGACGCGGGCGCCTGGCGTCCTTCGAGCCCCTCGGCGTACTCGGCGACCATGCTCCCGGCCGTCGCCCGCCGGCCCGCGCGCAGGGTCGCCTCCACGGCCCACGGAGCCAGCTCCGCGCCCCACACCCACACACCCTTGTCCCGCAGCCGGTCCCACGCCATCGACGCCTGCTCCACCGCGGTGTCGACGTCGTCGCGTACCAGCGCCATACGGATCAGGGCACCGGAGGCGGTCGCCACATGCGGCACCGCCGTCGCGTCGCCCGCCCGCGGCCCCTCGTCGGCCAGCCACGCCGTCGCCTGCTGCCACTCGCCCTTGGACAGCGCGAGCAGCCCCAGCACCGTGCGCCCGTCCACGGCCATGCCCGGCATGGTGTCGGCCTCGGCCACGCACGCGCGGGCTCGGGCGGTGAGATCGGACCAGTCGCCCGCCGCCCAGTCGATCAGCAGCGACGTGCCGCGCGCGCCCTGTTCGACGTACGCCGCACCGCTGCGTGCGGCGAGTTCGACGCCGTCGGCGAGCAGTGCGCGGGCGGGGGAGAGCTGGCCGAGCCACAGGGCGCCGTCGGCCGCGTTGCACAGGCCGCGGGCCACATGCTGCTGGTACGCCGCGTCGTCGGTGTCCCTCGGGAGCAGCTCCAGCGCCTGCCATGCCGACGGGTCGCCCACGTACATCAACGTGCCCACGCGGTTGGCGGCCACCGCCGTACGCGCCTCCTCGTCGCCGCTCTCCGCGCCCGCCTTCTCCGCCCGCTCCAGCCAGTACATGTTCTGCTCCAGCGGGACCGTCGACAGCAGGGGCATGGCCAGCGCGGCCATCGCCCTGGCCGCGAGCACCGGCCGCTCCTGCAACTCCTCCACCGCCTTCTGGAGTTCCAGCCAGCCCTGGGTCCCGGCCACCGCCTGGTTGCACAGCAGCAGCCCGAGGTCGAGGCGGATCTGGCCGCGGACCGCGGGCGGCAGCGTCTGCTCGTCGAGGATCTGCCGCAGCACGGTCACCGTCTGCTCGGAACGCAGCCCGAGCACGGCACTGTGCGCGAGCAGCGGCGCGAGCCGCGCACGGGCCTGTGGCGGAACCGTCGGCAGCGACAGCGCTTCCTCCAGCAGGTCGACCGCCGCCTGGTGGTCGCCCGCGGCCGCCCGCTCCTGCGCCGCCCGTTCCACCGCGCGCAGCCAGCCGCCCGCCTCGCCGGCGTGGCGCCGGTGCCGGGCCAGCGGGACCCAGGGAACCGGCTGGCGGCGGGCGAGAACCGCGGCCGCCCGGCGGTGCATCCGGCACCGGACCGGGCCCGGCACCTCGGCGTACACGGCCGTCCCGGCCAGCGGAACGAAGAAGCCGTACCGGCCGAGCTCGTCCTCGGTCAGTACGGCCGCACGCAGGGCACCCACCAGCGCCTCGGTGCCCTGGTCGCCCCCGAGCCCGGCCACCGCCGTGAGCTCATCGGCCCCGGCGGGCTCGCCGAGCACGGCGGCGGCCCAGGCGACGGGGCGCAGCCGGGGTTTCAGCGCCGCGGTCCGGCTGAGGGCGAGCGCCGCGAGGCGGGGCGGGACCCCGGCGGCGTCCAGGTCCCGGGGTGAGTAGCGTTCGCGCGGCTCGCCGGTCTCGCGCAGCAGACGCACCAGATCCGCGACGACCTGGGGGACGCCGCCGGAACGCTGCCGGATCCGTGCGAACAGCTCCGCCGGCCCGCAGTCCGCCCCGAGCCCCTCCTCCACGAGGCGGCGCACCTGCTCGCCGCCGAGCGGCGTGAGACGTATGTGCTGCACGGCGAGTTCGGCGGCGTAGGAGGCGCCGCGCCCCAGGGGGAGACCGGCGTCGCGCAGTTCCTCGGGCCGGTAGGTCACGGCGAGTGCCAGACCGCGGGGAGGGCGCGCGACGAGACGGCGCAGCAGGTCGAGGGAGGAGCGGTCGGCGAGGTGGACGTCCTCGGCGACGACGAGGGCGGGGGCGGGCCGCCGGCCCGGTGCGGCCGCGTTGCCGGGGCGGCCGTCCGGTGTGCGGTCGGCCGCGTCGAGCAGCGGAGCCAGGGCGGCCGCCAGGTCTGCGGTGCGGCCCGGTGCGGGGGGACGGCCGGGCGGGGCCGCGGCGGCGGGTGTGCGAGGTGCGGAGCAAACGGGGCCGGCGGGACGCTCGGTCACGGACATCTCCGTCACCAGGACGCCGAAGGGGGAGAACGCCATGGTGACCGTCTGCGCCTGCGCGGCTTCGGTGAGCCGCCGCGCCAGCCGTGACTTGCCGGTGCCGGCCGCGCCCTCGATCAGCAGCAGGGCCGGCTCACCGGGGTCGTCGGTCTCGCCGGCGCCGTGCGCGAGCACACGCGTCAGCCAGCGGTCCGCCGCGGCGTCACTGGGCGTGTCCACCGCATCACTCTCCTGGGAGGTTCCGGGGCAATTCGATTCTTTACGTATACGGGTTTCAGTGTCCCTGATTGTGCCGTCCGCGCACGGCCAGGAGTGTTGAGCTGCCGCAGAAGATCTGCATGGCTGTCGACGGCCGGTGAGGCGCGATCCGACCTCCCGGCCGCTGGACCTTGGTCAGGGCAGTGCTGCCCGACCGAACAGGAGCCCAAGTGATCGCCATAGAACGTGCATCGGACCCGGCCCCGCAACGGGCCGGACCCACCTCTGCTCTGCGAAGCCTCGCCCACTGCGCGATGCCGTCCTCGCCACAGGCGGCGCGGGCACTGCGGCGCTTCGTCCGGGCGGTCGCACGCCGATGGCGGCTGGCCGAGCACTTCGACGAGGCGCTGTCGGTGATCGTCACCGAACTCGTCACGAATGTGGTGATGCACAGCGGCAGTCCGTGGGTGTCCACGGCGATCAGCCTCCGCGGTGAGCTGCTGCTGGTCGAGGTGATGGACGCCGGCTGCTGGAAACACCGCCCCAACCCGCGCCAGGAGCCGCTGGACGCCGATGTGCCCTGCGGGCGCGGTCTGCGCCTCGTCGACGCGTACGCGACCCGCACAGTCGCGCACCGCACCGAGACGGGCAGCATGGTCCGGGCCGAGATCGCCCTGAGCGGCGGCCCCCGCCCCCCGGCCGGCGCCGAGCCCGCCCTGGATCTCGACGCGGTCGACGAGCTCGACCTGGACGAGGGCCTGGGGCTGGACCAGGACCTCGGGCTGGGGGACGAGGACCTCGACCTGGACGTGGACGCGGAGCTGGAACTGGAGGACCTGGACATGGACCTCGATCTGCGGCCGTGACCGTGGCGTCGGGCCGGGCGGCCCGCGGGGTCAGGTCAGCAGCGAGGGAGTCGCACGGTCCAGGACCGAGGAGACCCGCTCCCATGCCTCCATGTCGCGTTCCAGCGGCGGCAGTTCCCTGCCGCCCGTCTCCCAGCCCGTCGCGACCGACACCGCGTCCTCGCCGGTCGCCGCCGACGCCGCCAGCGCCGCAGCCCCCAGAGCCACCAGTTCGGTGCTGTCCGGGATCAGCAGGGGGCGGCCCGACAGGCGGCGGACCGTCTCGACCCAGTGGCGGCCCTGCGCGCCGCCGCCTACCAGACGCAGGGGGCGGGACGCCGCCTCCGGCGTGGCCGGGTCCTCGCCACAGGCGCGCAGCACTTCGTCGAGTGCGCGCAGCACCGTGACCACAGCGCCCTCGTAGGCCGCGCCGAGGATCTGCTGACGGGTGGTGGTGTGCCGCAGGCCGGTGAGCAGGCCGGCGGCGGCGGGCAGGTCCGGGGTGCGTTCCCCGTCCAGATAGGGCAGGACCACCAGTTCGCCGCCGGCCTCGGCCGCGTCGCGGTCCAGGCCGAGCAGGGCCGCGACCTTGTCCACCGCCAGTGTGCAGTTGAGCGTGCAGGCGAGCGGGAGGTACGTGCCGTCGGCCGCGGCGAACCCCGCCAGCAGGGGCGACGCGGGGCGGGTGCGGCTCGCGGCGAACACCGTGCCCGACGTCCCCAGACTCAGCACCGGGTGGTTCAACAGCCCCTCCCCGCCGAGTCCGAGACCGACCGCCGCGGCCATGTTGTCGCCGGTGCCGGCGGCCACGGCGGTACCGGCCGGGAGGCCGAGCGCGGACGCGGACGCGGTGGTGAGCGCGCCGACGCGGGTGCCGCCCGTCGCCGCCACCTGCGGCAGCAGGG
Organism: Streptomyces sp. NPDC002867; assembly: GCF_053591895.1. Classification (NCBI taxonomy): domain Bacteria; kingdom Bacillati; phylum Actinomycetota; class Actinomycetes; order Kitasatosporales; family Streptomycetaceae; genus Streptomyces; species Streptomyces sp. NPDC002867. Next base: position 68,425 of record NZ_JBSFUR010000008.1, read on the forward strand.
CGGCGTCGAGGCCGACGAGGCCGAGCAGTTCGGGGTCGTAGGCGCCCGTGGCCGTGGAGTACCAGCAGGTGCCCGACGCGTCGCCCGGGTCGGTGGCCGCGACGCCCGCCAGGCGCTCGGTCAGGAAGTCGTGGGGGAGCCGTACGGCCGCCGCGGCCTTTGCGTCGGCGGGCTCGTTCTCCCGCAGCCACTGCCACTTCGCCGCGGTCATGGACGCGACCGGCACCGATCCGGTGCGCGCCGTCCAGGCGTCCGGGCCGCCGAGGGCCTCGGTCAGGGCAGCCGCCTGGGGTGCCGAACGGGTGTCGTTCCACAGCAGCGCGGGGCGCAGCGGGGCGCCGGTCCGGTCGAGGACGACGAGGCCGTGCTGCTGGCCGGCGACCGCGATGCCGGTGACGGCCGAGGCGTCGACGCCCGCGGCCCTCAGCTCCTTGAGGCCGGTCGCGACCGCCTCGCGCAGCGCCTGCCACCAGACCTCCGGGTCGGTCTCGCGTGCGCCGCCCTCTCCGTCGACGCGATGGGGCGCGCGCCCGATGGCGAGTGGCCGGCCCGTGGCGGCGTCGGTGAACAGCGCCTTGGTGGACTGGGTCGAGCTGTCCACCCCGATGACGACCGCGTTCGCCGGCATGGCTCCACCTCTCGTTCCCTCGCGGCCGCATATTTGGCCGAGCTCCGAACAAATTACGCCACGGCCGGTCTGGTGCACTAGATGTCGCGGGTATTCATTGATGGGGGCCAGGTGTGCATTATTAGTAAGGTAAGAAAACAAACTCGGACGCGAAGGCGGGCACGGCCATGACGGAACGCTTCACCCCCACCCCCGGCGACAGGTTCAGCTTCGGTCTGTGGACCGTCGGCTGGCAGGGCCGGGACCCCTTCGGCGACGCGACGCGGCCCCCGCTCGACCCCGTCGAGTCGGTCCGCAGGCTCGCCGGACTCGGCGCCTACGGTGTGACCTTCCACGACGACGACCTGATCCCCTTCGGCGCGAGTGACAGCGAGCGCGCCGAGCACGTCAAGCGCTTCCGGCAGGCCCTGGACGAGACGGGCATGGTCGTGCCGATGGCCACGACGAACCTGTTCACGCACCCCGTCTTCAAGGACGGCGGCTTCACGGCGAACGACCGCGACGTGCGCCGGTACGCCCTGCGCAAGACCCTCCGCAACATCGACCTAGCGGCCGAGCTCGGCGCGCGGACGTACGTGGCGTGGGGCGGTCGCGAGGGTGCGGAGTCGGGTGCGGCCAAGGACGTGCGCGTCGCTCTGGACCGGATGAAGGAAGCCTTCGACCTGCTCGGCCAGTACGTCACCGAGCAGGGCTACGACCTGCGCTTCGCCATCGAGCCCAAGCCCAACGAGCCCCGCGGCGACATCCTGCTGCCGACGGTCGGTCACGCCCTCGCGTTCATCGAACGCCTGGAGCGGCCCGAGCTGTACGGCGTGAACCCGGAGGTCGGCCACGAGCAGATGGCGGGGCTGAACTTCCCGCACTCCATCGCGCAGGCCCTGTGGGCGGGCAAGCTCTTCCACATCGACCTGAACGGCCAGAACGGCATCAAGTACGACCAGGACCTGCGTTTTGGCGCCGGTGACCTGCGGTCGGCGTTCTGGCTGGTCGACCTGCTGGAGACGGCCGGGTACGAGGGCCCGCGCCACTTCGACTTCAAGCCGCCGAGGACCGAGGACAACAACGGAGTGTGGGCGTCGGCGGCCGGCTGCATGCGCAACTACCTGATCCTCAAGGAGCGTGCCGCTGCCTTCCGCGCCGATCCGGAGGTCATGGAGGCGCTGCGCGCGGCGCGCCTGGACGAGCTGGCCCGTCCCACGGCGGACGACGGCCTCGCGGGACTGCTGGCGGACCGGGGCGCCTACGAGGAGTTCGACGTCGACGCGGCCGCCGGGCGCGGGATGGCGTTCGAGCACCTGGACCAGTTGGCGATGGACCACCTGCTGGGGGCCCGTTGACATCCGAGGACGAACACGCCAAGGACCCCTAGGGGTTGAGGTACGGAGAGTCCACGTGCGAACTGGACAACAGGCGAAAGGTTTTTGTACAGACGCACGCCTTGCGAAGATTTTTTGCGGCGGCGCACGATCACCGGCAGCCCCCGCGGCAACGCCGCAGTTGGGCCACGGATCTCCAGGAGGAGCCATGAGCCTGCTCCTCGCCCGCGGCACCCGCGAGTCCGCCGCCGTCAACGCGGTCATGGTCGCCGTCAAGATCGGCGTCCTCGTCGTCTTCGTCGCCGTCGCCCTCACCGCCTTCCGCGCCGAGAATTTCAGCGACTTCGCACCGCACGGCATCGCGGGCATCGGCGTCGCCGCCTCCGGCGTGTTCTTCTCGTACGTCGGATTCGACACCGTCGCCACCGCGGGCGAGGAGGTCCGCAACCCGCGCCGCACGATCCCGCTGGCTCTGCTGCTCACCCTGGGCGCGGTCACGCTGCTGTACATCCTGGTCTCCGTCGCGGCCGTCGGCGCCCAGCCCACCGGCCGGTTCGGCGAGCAGGCCGACGCCGGCGAGGCCGTCCTCGCGCAGATCCTGCGGGACGTCACCGGGGCCGGCTGGCCCGCCGTGCTGCTGTCCGCCGGCGCGGTCGTGTCCATCTTCAGCGTCGTGCTGGTCACCCTCTTCGGACAGACCCGCATCCTGTTCTCGATGGCCCGCGACGGTCTGGTGCCGCAGATCTTCCGCCGCGTCGACCGCAAGCGGCACACGCCCGTGCACAACACCTGGATCGTCGGCGTGCTCGTCGGCGGGCTCGCCGCGCTCGTGCCGCTGCAGTACCTGGCGGACCTCACGTCCATGGGCACCCTCGTCGCGTTCGTCGCCGTCGCGGCCGCGGTCGTCGTCCTGCGGCGCATCGCCCCCGACGCCCCGCGCTCCTACCGGGTGCCGCTGTACCCCGTCGTCCCCGTACTCGCGGCGGGGTCCTGCCTGTACCTGGCGTACCTCCTGCCCGGCATCACCTGGAGCCTGTTCGGCGCCTGGCTGCTCCTCGCCGCCGCGCTCTACCTCGGCTTCGGACGGCGGCACTCGGCCCTGCGGGCCGACGAAGGACGCGAGGGCGCCGCTTCGACGCCGCACGCCGAGACCGGCCTGGAGACGGCGGCCGCCGACCGGCCGCGCGTCTGAACCGTCCCACCCCGCGCCGCGGGCGCACTGCCGGTCACTCCCGGCGGGGCGCCCGCGGCGTCTGTCCGACCCGGCCGGGCGGGCCCGGTTCGCCGGCTGCCAGCGCCAGTTCCAGCCAGGCGGCCAGCACCACGTCCGGGTCGTCGAGGTCGAGACCGAACAGCTCGCGGGCCCGGCGCAGCCGGTAGCGCAGGGTGTTGGGATGCACCGTCAGGGCGGCCGCCGCCTTCGCGATGTCGCCGACCGCCGCCAGCCAGGCCCTGAGGGAGGCCGCGTAGTCCGTCCCGTGCTCGGCGTCGTGCGCCAGCAGCAGCGCCACCGCGGGCAGCCGTAGCCAGGGCTCACGCCGCAGCTCACCGCCCAGCCGGGCGAGCAGGACCAGATGGCGTACGTCCTCGGCCGTCGCGGCGCCATCGGCGTCCCCGCGGCGGGACACGGCCCGCAGGACGTCGTCCGTCTCCGCGCGCAGCGCCGCCGGCCGCAGCAGATCCGCGTACGGGCGGGTGACAGCCGCCCGCAGGGGACCGCCGACCGACCACCGCAGCGCGGTCAGGGCCCCGTCCGCGAACCGCCGCACGGCGGCGGTGCCGCCCGGGACGAGGGCGTATACGGCCCCGGAGGTCGCGGCGACCGTCGCCTCCGGCCGGTGTGCCGCGCAATGGCGCACCAGGGCCGACTCGAGGTGCGCGACGAGCGCGTGAGCGGCCGCCCCCGTGTCCGGCCCGGGCGTGAACCCGGCGAGACACACCACCGCCCCGGGCTCCAGCCCCAGCACGGAACCGGCCTCGTCGGCGGGGGGACCGTACCCCTCCAGCAGCGACCGCAACGTGTCCTGGCGCAGGCGCTGTTCCGCCTCCTGGACGTTCAGGGCGCGCAGCAGGTGAGGGGCGGCGAGCCGGGCACCGTCGGCCAGTGAGGCGACGGCCCGCGGCGACAGCCCGTCCTCCGGCTCGATCGCCCACAAGGTGCCGAGCGGCAGGGTCCCCGCCCGCACCGCCACGGCGGCGCGGGCCAACTCCTCGCCCTGGGCGGGGAACCGCACCACACCCGAGGCGGCCAGCACCTCGCGGTACTGCTGCCGCTGCTCGGGCTGGTCGGGCACCCGCCGCTGCAGAATGCCCTGTTCGCGCAGGGTGTCGATGCGCTGGCCGGGGACGTTCGAGTACGCGACGACATGCTGGTCGAGGTCCTCGACCGCGACCGAACCGCCCAGCACGGCGGCCAGGTTGTCCGCCAGCGCGAACAACTGCTCGCCGCCGACCGGGGCCGACACCGCCGTCCCGCCCACGCCGTACGCGGCGAGCGCGCAGCTGAGCGCCGCGTCGACCTGCTGCCAGGGCACGCCGTCGTCCGCCCGGAGCACGGCGATCCCGCAGCGGTCGGCCTCCCCGACGAGCCGGGCCGGGTCCTGGCCCCGGCACTTGACGACCACCGCGGCGAACCGCCGCCCGGCCGCCCTGCGCACCGCCTCCCGCGCCCGGGGGTCGGCCACCTCGCCGCCCACGAGGAGCAGCAGCGCGGCGGGCGTGGCGGGCAGCGGCTCGTTCGGGTCGTGGACCACGGTTCCGCGCACCGGGACGTCAAGCCCGGCCGGCGCCGTGAGAACGCGCACCGGCACGTGGTCCGGCGCGTCCAGCAGCACCCGCAGCGTGCCCGCGACCCGCTCGTCGGGGAAGGGGGCCGACGGCCTTGTCGTATCGGACAACGGAGGGCTCATTTCCTGAGGGGATCGGCAGGGGCGGCGACCGGGGCCGCCCGCCAGGATAGGCCCGCCCCACCGAGAACAGGAGTCGCCCCATGACCGTGGCCCCCGCCGACATCCCCACCGCAGCTGACCTGGTCGGACTGTTCCCGCCCGGCTCCCACCTGGCAGAAGACGGCGAACTCGTCGTCGGCGGCTGCCGCGTTGGTGAACTGGCCGAGCGGCACGGCACCCCGGCCGTCGTCGTCGACGAGAACGCCCTGCGGGCGACGGCCCGGCGCTATGTGCGGGCCCTCGCCGAGCATTGGCCGAACGGACAAGTGGTCTTCGCCTCGAAGTCCTTCCCCTGCACGGCCGTCGTCCGCACGATGGCCGAGGAGGGCCTCGGCGTCGACGTCGCGGGAGGCGGCGAGCTGGCGGTGGCGCTGGCCGCCGGCACCGATCCTCGGCGCATCGTCGTGCACGGCAACGCCAAGACCGACGAGGAGCTCGCGATGGCCCTGCGCGCGGGCGCGGGGACCGTCGTCGTGGACAACTTCGACGACATCGACCGCCTCGAACACCTCCTGGAGCACGACCGCGAGGCTCGCGCGCGGGCCCCGCAGCGCGTGCTGATACGGGTCATCCCCGACGTCGACGCCGACACCCACGAGGCGATGGCGACCGGGCACCGCCACTCCAAGTTCGGCCTCGCGGTGCCCGACGCCGTCCGCGCGGCCGCCCGGCTGCGGGGCGACGAGCGGCTGCTGCTGGAGGGACTGCACGTGCACGTGGGCTCCCAGCTGCTGGACACGGCGCCGTTCGCCCGCGCCGTCGAGGCGATCGCGGCGATCGGTGAACTCGGCGAGCACGCGGTGTACGACCTCGGGGGCGGCCTCGGCGTCCGCTACACGTACGCCGACCGCCCGCCGACGATCGAGGAGTACGTCCGCACCCTCACCGACGCCGCACGCAAGCACCTCCCGGCGACGGCCCGCCTGCTCATCGAGCCCGGCCGCTCCCTGGTCGCCGGGGCGGCCACCACGCTCTACCGCGCGGTGACCGTCAAACACGGGCCCCGCACGCTCGTGGCCGTGGACGGGGGCATGGGCGACAACCTGGAACCGATGCTCTACGGACAGCGGTTCGAGGCGACGGTCGGCACGCGGGTCGGCGGGGGCGTCGGCTGCGAACTGGTGGGGCGGCACTGCGAGTCCGGGGACACCCTGATCCGCGACGTGCCGCTGCGGGACCCGCGCGTGGGCGACGTCATCGCGGTGCCGGTCACGGGCGCGTACTGCCTCTCGCTCGCGAACAACTACAACGGCGCGCGTCGCCCGCCGGTGGTCTTCTGCGCGGACGGCATGTCGCGGGAGGTGGTCCGCCGCGAGACGTACGAGGACCTGCTGCGCCGCGACGTCTGAGGCGGGGCGCGCGACGCGCCTTGTCGGGACCCTTCAGGAGTCACCTGTTCGCGGCCGTCCGGCGGGGCGATGGGACCGCCTCGGCGAGGTCTTCGGGGATCACCCGGACGGGCTAGCCGAGACGGGAAAGCCCTTGTCCCGCCTGGGGAGTCCCCCATTTGGAGTTGCGTCGCCACGGGGCCCATGAGTCCTTGGGAAGCGTGTCCTGGCGGATCTCACCATCAGGAGGAGACATGGGCACTGTGCAGAACGGCCAAACGGCCGAACGGCTTTCCGTGGTCTTCGCGGTCCGTGTGATCGAGGGCGGCGAACAGGGATTCCTGGAGATGTACGAGCAGATGCGTCGCTCCGTCGCTCGTACCCCCGGCCACATCGTCGAAAGACTCGGACGACCGGTGGACGACTCCCGTCAGTGGGTGATCACCAGCGAGTGGGAGACTCCCGAACACTTCTTCGCCTGGCAGCAGAGCGAGGAGCACCGCGCTCTCGTGGCTCCGCTGCGCCAGTGGGTCGACTCGACGCAGTCGCTGCGGTTCCGGGTCGTCAAGGAGACCGTGGAGGAGAAGTCATGACGCGCAACGTCAGCACCCCCGACGCCGGCGCCGGTCCTGTCGCCGTCCTCGGTCTCGGCACGATGGGCACGGGCCTGGCCACGCGCCTGCTCGCGCAAGGAGTAGAGGTGCGGGTGTGGAACCGCACCCCGGAGCGGACCCAGCCGCTCGCCCGGGCCGGCGCCTTCGCCGCCGGCCGCCCCAGCGAAGCGGTCGAGGGGACGACCGCCGCCATCTGCACGGTCGCCGACGGCGACGCCCTCGGCGCCGTGCTGCACGGCACGGACGGCGTCCTGGCCAGGGGGACCTACCCCGGCTCCCTGATATGCGCCAGCACCGTCGCACCCGAGGAGGTCGTCCGGCTCGCCGGTGACGTGCCGTCCGTCATGGACGTCGGCATGCTCGGCAATCGCGACCACGCCCGCGACGGCGAACTGCGCCTGTTCGTCGGCGGCGAGGAGCGGGTCTTCACCGCCGGCCGGCCCCTGCTGGACATGCTGGGCAAGGAGGTCGTCCATCTGGGCGCACTCGGTTCCGGCATGCGGATGAAGCTGCTCCTCAATCTCCTCATGGGAATAGAGGTGCAGGCGATGGCCGAGGCCGCCGAACTGGCGGCCGCCACCGGCCTCGACAAGCAGCTGGTTCTCAGGACGATCGCGGGCAGCGGCTTCGCCTCGCCGGTCATGGCGTTCAAGTCGCGGCGCCTCGCAACCGGGCGCTTCGACGAACCGGACTTCCGGCTGCGCCTCATGGCGAAGGACCTCATGCTCGCTGTGGAGCAGGCGGCCGCGGAGGGCCTGAGCCTTCCGCTCACCGCCGCAGCCGCGAAGACCCACGTCCGCGCCACCGAGCAAGGGCTCGGCGACGAGGACTGTGCCGCGGTCACCCGCGCAGTCACACCGGAACCGGGAACCCACACATGATCATCGACATCCACGGACATCTGTCCCCACCGGAGGCGGCCAGACGCTTCCCGATGCCCCCCAGCCTGACCGACGTCGACGGAATGCTCGCGGCGCGCGCCGAGGCCGGGATCGACCTCACCATCATCGGCAGCCCGGTGGGCGCCGGCGCGATGGCTCGGGTCCCGGGCGTGGACAACTACAAGCAGCCGCGCGACCGGCTGCGTGGCTTCCACGCCTGGATGTCGGGTCTGGTCTCCTCCTTCCCGGACCAGCTGCGCGGGTACGTCTACGCCAACCCGTTCGGTGACGACGATCACCTGGAAGGGGTGAGGGAGACGCTGGCGGATCCCGCCTTCGTCGGCCTGATCACCACGTCCAGCGTCCGCGGCGAGCTGCTCGGCTCGCCGCGGGCGGACTCCTTCTTCGCGCTGGCCGCGGAGGCGGGAGTGCCGGTCCTGGTGCACGCCCCGGCCGAACCCATCGGCACGGAGCACGTGGACAACATGGGCTTCGTCGAGCAGATCGGCCGGTTCGGCGATGTCACGGCGGGCATGGCCATGATCGCGTTCGCGGGATGGCTGGACAAGTACCCCGGTCTGCGGCTGATCGGCGCGACCGGCGGCGGCGCGATGGCGCTGCTGCCGGAGCGCCTGCAGACGGCGGCGCGCCCCCGGCACTGGGGCGGGGGTGCGGCGTCCTCCGCCCCGGCGTCCGACCAGCAGGCATCGGGCCGGCCGGCACCCGAGCCGGTGTCGGCCGACCCGGCCGCGGCCCTGCGGCGCATGTACGTCGACACCAGTCCGTTCAGCCCGGCGCACCTGAGCCTCAACGCGGAGGTGCTCGGCCCCGAACGGATGCTGTTCGGCAGCGACTCGCCGCCGTTGTCCGCGCCGCTGGAGGACCTCATCCGCATGATCGAGAAGCTGCCCGTGGACAAGGCGTCCCAGCAGCTCATCCTCGGCGGCAACGCCGAGGCCCTCTTCGACCTCAGGAGCCGTCCGTGACCACTACGCGCGACCCCGTCACCAGTGCCGAACAGTGCACCGCCGACTTCCGGCGCAACCCGCACCCGGTGTACGCCTCCCTCCGGGACACGGCGCCCGTCTGCCCGATGACTCCCCCGCACGGCGTCGAAACGTACCTGATCACACGGTACGAGGACGCCCGGGCCGCCCTGTCCGACCCTCGGCTGAGCAAGGACATGTACGGGGCCATGGACGCGTACCGGAGGATCTTCGGTGACTCGTCGGTCTCGCTGGACGACAACATGCTCAACGCCGACGCGCCCAAGCACACCCGGCTGCGCAGACTCGTCAGCTCCGAGTTCACCCCGCGCCGCGTCGAGGCGATGCGGCCGAAGATCCAGGGCATCGTCGACGAGCTGCTCGACGCGTGTCCCACCCGTGAGCCGGTGGATCTGCTGCCCGCGTTCGCGTTCCCGCTGCCGATCACCGTGATCTGCGAACTGCTCGGCGTGCCGCTCGAGGAGCGGGCCGACATGCACCGGCTGTCCACCACGGTGGCGCAGACGGGATTCAGCAAGGAGTCCAAGCAGGCCCAGCAGAAGGCGGAGGAGGACCTCCACGCCTACTTCACCGAGCTCATCGCGCGCAAGCGCGAGCACCCCGGTGAGGACCTGCTCAGCGCGCTCACCGCGGCACAGGACAACGACGGCGGCCTCACGGAGAACGAGCTGGTCTCGACGGCGTTCCTGCTGATGTTCGCGGGCCACAAGACGACCGCGTACCTCATCGGAAACGCCGTGTACCACCTCCTGGCCAACCCCGCACAGCTGCGTGCCCTGCAGAAGGACCCGGAACTGGTCGGCCCCGCCGTGGAAGAGCTGCTGCGCTACGACGGCTCGGTGGAGAGCGCGACGTTCCGGTTCGCGACCGAGGACGTGGAGATCGGCCGAACGCGCCTCCCCAAGGGCGCCCTGGTGCAGATCTCGCTCCTGTCGGCGAATCGCGATCCGCTGAAGTTCGACTCCCCGGACGAGCTCGACCTGAGGCGGCCGAGAAACGAGCAGAGCGGCCATCTGGGGTTCGGCCACGGCAGCCACTACTGCCTGGGCGCACCGCTGGCGCGGCTGGAGACGCAGCTGGCCCTCACCAGCCTGTTCAGCCGGTTCCCGCAGGTCGCTCTGGCCGACCCCGCTGCCGAGGCGAAGTGGATGGAGGTTCCCTTCCCCGCCTTCCGCGGCCTCGCGGAACTGCCGGTCGTGCTCGACCCGGAGCCCTGACCGGCAACCCGGCGGGCGCCCCGGCGCGGCGCGTCTCAAGCACCCCCTACGGCCCGGCCGCAGGGGGTGCTTGATGGATGACACCGTGGAGCGCCGTGCGGGGCCGGGTCCTTCCACGGTTCCGGAGAGGCAGGGTTGGCGGCATCAGCGCCCCCGCGTCCCGTATCCCATCGGATCCGCCAGCGCGTCGTCGACCGTCAGTGCCGCCGCACCCCGCGCCGCGTCCGCCGCCGGGGAGGAGGCGCGCAGGCGTGTGCTGCCCGGGGGCCAGAGGCCCGACACCACCCGCGTCGACAGCTCCGTGCCCGCCGGCGGCCCGAGCCACCGCAGCAGCGGGCGGTAGATCCCGCCCAGGACCACCGCGTCCGGGTCGAAGAGGTTCACCGCTGCGGACACCACGCGCCCCAGCATCACGCCCGCCTGCGTCAGCGCCGCCACCGCACGCGGCTCCTCCGCGCGGGCGCGCCGTTCCAGTTCGGCCACGCCCGCCGCGCCGGCGCGTTCGTCGATGCCCGCCGCCCTCAGCAGCGCGGACTGACCCGCGTACTGCTCCAGGCAGCCACGTGAGCCGCAGCGGCACAAGGGTCCGTCGTCCGCGACCGACACATGCCCGATCTCGCCCGCGAAACCGTGCGCGCCCCGCAGCAGTTCGCCGTTCAGGACCAGTGCGCCGCCCACCCCGATCTCGCCCGTGAGGTAGAGGAAGCTGCGCACGTCACCGAGGCCGCCGAACCACAGCTCGGCCAGCGCCGCGAGGTTCGCCTCGTTCTCCGAACGCACGGGCAGCGCGGCCGGACCGGGCCGCAGCGCGGCGAGAGCCTCGGCGAACGGCGTCTCGGCCGCGACCGACGTCCAGCCCAGGTTGGGGGCCTGGCGGACGGACCCGGCCGCGACGAGGCCCGGCAGCGCCAGCGCCGCGCCCACGGGCCTGAGGTCCTGCTCGGCGGCGGAGGCCAGCGCCCGCGCCGCGATGCCCGCCGCGCGTCCGAAGACGCGGTCGGGCGGGGTGCCCCGGTTGTCGAGGTGCTCCACGAGCCGTACGCGGTCGGTGCCCGCGAGGTCGACCACGCAGACGGACACGTAGTCGACGTTGATCTCGACGCCGAGTCCCGCGACCCCCGTGCGGGCGAGCTTCAGCACGGTGCCCGGCCGGCCCGCCTGTCCGCTGAACGTCTTGCCGGACTCGGACAGGAAGCCGCTCTCCAGCAGCTGTTCGACCAGGGACGACACCGCGGCGCGCGTGAGCCCGACCCGTGCCGCGACACCGGCGCGGGTCGTCTCGCCCTCGTCGCGCACGGCACGCAGGACGAGGCTCAGGTTGTGCCGCCTGACCGTCTCCCTGTCGGCCTTCGGCTCCAGCGGCGTCGGGGCGTGACGCCCCGACCGGCCACGCGTGCCTCCGCCCGGGGCCGGTGCCGCGTCTGTGTGATTGGCGTTCATCGTGCGGCCGAGCCTAGGCGATGCCGCGCTGCCGCAGTGCGGCGAGGACCCGGCCGTGACCCGCCCTCACCCCGAGCGCGTACCCGGAGCCGGAGCCCGAGCCGGGGGCGCGCGTGGCACCGTCACCGTCGGGTGGGCCTTGCGGCGACCGGCGCCCGCGTCCCGCGTGCCCGCTGGGCCTCCTGAACGCCCGCCCGCGGGCGTCACGCGTCCGCCGCGTCCGGCTCCCGTTGGCCCCGGGGTTCCTTCGCGATCCGCAGTTCCTCGGACGTCAGCGGCGGGCCCGGCAGCCGGGGCAGCCGGGGACCGCGGAGCACGGCCAGCGCGATCTCCGGTCGCAGCAGCGAGGTGATCGGCGCGGACAGGGTCATGACGTCGAACAGGGCCTTGGCGACGAGGGGCCGCCCGGTCGCGGTCAGCATCAGGCGGTCGACGTAGTGCCGCAGCACCCTCGAGCTCGCGCCCGGCTCCCTTCCGATCGCGCCCGGATAGAGGATGTCCTGCCCGGTGGCCAGGTCCCAGGCCATGGAGACCGGGCCGGCCACCGCACGCTGCACGGCGCGGGCGAGCCCCGGAGCGGCCACGCCCCGGCCCGCGACCGCCTCGCGCAGGGCCAGCACGCCCTGCGCGGCCACCGACATGCCGTGCCCGTAGACCGGGTTGTACGTGGCGACCGCGTCGCCGATCGCGACGAAGCCCTCCGGCAGGTCGGCGACCTTCTCGTAGTACCGGCGCCGGTTGACGGTGCTGCGGTTGACGAAGACGTCGGTGAGCGGCTCGGCGTCGGCGATCAGCTCGCCGACGACGGGGTGGCGAACCGAGCGGGCGAAGTCCTCGAACTCGTCGGCCGCGCTGGTGGGTTGCCCCCCGCGGGTACCGGACAGGGTCACCATCCAGCGCCCGCCCTCGATGGGCACGATGGTCGCGGTCTGGCCCGGCCGCGCCTCCCGCGCGTCCGCCTGCACGTTGACGACGGGGAAGTCGCCGGAGCCCGCGGGCGCGCGGAAGAGGCGGCTGGCGTAGGCGAGGCCCGAGTCGACCTTCTCCTCCCGCACCTCGCCGGCGCCGAGCGCCCTCAGCCAGTCGGGCGCCCGCGAGCCGCGGCCGCTCGCGTCCACGACCAGGTCGGCCCGGAGCACCCGCTCGTTCCCGGCGGCTCCGCGCACCCGTACGCCCGTGACGCGCGTCGCACCGCCCTCCAGGCCCAGCAGTTCGGTGCGTTGCAGCACGGTGACCCCCGGCCAGGCGGTGACCTGTTCACGGACCACCCAGTCGAGCAGGTCACGGCTGCAGGCGATGAGGAACTGCATCTCCGGCCAGCGGCGGAACCAGCCCAGCGCCGACATGGACACCAGTCCCGTCGGCAGCGGGATGCGCCGGGCCCCCGCCGCGAGCCAGCGCTCGGTGGTCCCCGGCATCAGGGTCTCGACGGCCCGGGCGCCGCCCGACCACAGCAGATGGGCGTGGTGCGCCTGCGGCAGGCTCCTGCGGGCGTGCGGCCCGTCGGGCAGGGCGTCCCGGTCGACGACGGTGACCTCGTCGACGTGGGGACGCAGGACGCAGGCCGCCAGCATGCCGGCCAGGCCGCCGCCGATCACGACCGCTGTACGCGGCGTGCTCCGGACGGTTCTCAAGGGATCGCTCATCGGGTGCCGCTCTCTGACCGGGCCGCGCGCACGCGCACTGCCGCGACGACGGGTGAATGACGCAGCGCCAGGGACATGCGCACCAGATCGCGCGGTCCCTGCGCGGCCTCGGACGTGTAGGCCTGGGCCGAGCTGATGATCTCGCCCTCCGGGTCGGCTGCCCGGGAGCGCAGCGCGGCGGCGACCATCGCGGCGTCGGCGACGGCCTGCGCCTCGCGCGGGTCGGCGCCGTCCGCGACCGCCTCCTCGTACGCGCTCGCCCGCAGCCCGCGGTCGAAGTACGGGTCGAGCTGCAGCAGGCCGTCGTGGATGTCGGACTCGCGCTGGGTGACCCGCAGTTCGACGGGCGAGAAGAAGGAGATGCGTACCGTGGGCGTGCCGGGCGCCGACGCGGCGCGCAGCTCCCGCCACAGCGTCCCGAGCTGCCGGTAGGCCGCCCAGTCCTGCCAGGTGTCGGACAGCCGCTGCCCGACGAGCGGCAGGACGAAGCCGATCGCGCTGAGCAGGGCCCCGACGGAGGCGAGAGGCGGCGCGGCCAGGGTGCTCAGCGCGTCCCAGTCGTGACCGGCCCAGCGCGCGAAGACGGCGGCGAACTTGCTCACCCCGTACGCCAGGTTGAACAACGACCCGAACACGATGATCACCAGGCCGCCGCGCAGCCAGCCGCGCACCTGGAGCGACCACCGCCAGCACAGCGCCGTCATACCGACGGCTGCCACGCTGTGCGCGATCAGGTACAGGACGATCATCTCGCGGATGTACGGAGTCGTGGCGTAGTGCGTGTCGAGGTCCCGCAGCCGCTCCTCGGGCGCCTCCCCGAGCAGGAACAGGACGACCAGGAGCACGACGACGACGCCGTAGCCGACCACCCAGCGGACGGAGACGCGCCGTGTCTCCTCCGGCGGGCCGCCGCGCCAGTTGACCAGCAGGACCAGGCAGGAGGCGCTGAACGCGGTCAGGATGCAGTAGACCAGCGGGGCCGAGAAGTTGGCGACGCCGGTGAGGCGGTTGACCGCGGCGATGGTGGGCGGCGCGGCGAAGAAGAAGGTGCAGGCCGCGAGGACCAGCAGCGCGCACACCGAGCGGAGCAGCGGATCACGCCAGTCGCGCAGCGTCCCGGGCAGCTTGAACGCCAGTGCGGCGCCCAGGGCGGCGGCGGGTATGTAGTAGTCGGGTCCGTCCACGCATCAGCCCTGTGGCCCGCGGTATCCCAGCGAGGCTTCGATACGTCCGGCGACACATTCCCGGTGCACCGGGCCGCGCCCGGTCGAACCGGTGAGCCATGCACGGCACTTGCTGCCGAGCAGCAGGCCGAAGCTCTCCGCCTCGCGCTCCTCGGCCTGGTCGGACCGGGACCGTGCGGCGACCTTCAGCACGGTCTCCTGCAGATCGGCCTCGTCGGTGAGCAGGCGCGCCGCTACGGCGGCGCCCTCGACGTGGTGGCTGCAGTGCCCGGCCTTCATGTGCCACAGCTCATGGCCGAGGATGACCAGTTGATGGTCGGGTGCGGTGCGTTCCTCGATGACGATCAGGTCCTGGTCCGCCATGTCGAGCCACAGGCCGCTCGCGGTGCCGGGCGGGAACGAGGCCATGCGGTAACGGACCGGCCTGCCGCGGTGTCTGCTCATTCCGTCGCACAGCGCACGGTAGAGATCGGCAGGGGCCGCGGGCGCCGGCAGGTCGATTCCGGCGATCAGCTCGCCGCACAGCCGGCGCATGTCCTTGCCTATGCTCACCGCTCTCCTCTCCCCGTGCGCACCCGTCGGGACACGTCCTGACTTCCAGCCTGTCCGGAAATCAGGGGTGGTCCGTCGGCTTGACGCTCTCGAGGAGCATGTCGAGCCACTCCGTGACCTTGTCCCGGTGCTTGTCGGTGGGCAGCTGGGCAGCCCGCCAGGCGATGCCCCGCACACCATGGTCCTGCAACAGCCGCTCGAGCGGGTCGCTTTCGCCCACGAAGTCCTGAAGCAGACTCTGCTCGGTGCGGTGCAGGGCGCCGACGAGAGCGTCGGCGTCGTCAGCGGTCAGGAAGCCCGCGTGGACCTTGAAGAACCGCTGGATCGCGTCACAGTGTTCCATGGTGGGCCGCCGGTCGCCGTTGATCAGAGCCCCGGCCTGCTGGCGCGACATCCCCGCGCCGTCGGCGATCTCCTGCTGCGTGTACCGGCGGCCGTTGGGCTTGAGCCGGGTCCTGCGCAGCAGGTCGAAGCGCTGCAGGAAGCGCGCCTGGAGGTCCGTCTCGCCGGCCGGGCGCCCGTCGAGCAGGGCGCCGACCACATCCGCCGGCACGCCCGAGGCTTCGGAGAGCGTGTCGACGTCGAAGACCTCGTCGTGGCTGATTCCGAGTTTGTCCGCGAGGTCGGCCACCCGGGCGACGGATGCCGCCAGAGGGTCGTCCGCGGCCGGACCCGGAACCGAGAAGCCGTCCGTCACCAGTAGGTCTCCTAGATCACGCGAGGCAGCCCCGCACTCAAGGGGCTGCCGGGAGATTAACCGCTTCGAGTGAATGCAACCAGGTCTTGCCACAGCTGTGGCGGATTTCGTGCGTTCAACGGCGCTGAATGCCACGATAGTTGACATAGTCGCCTCGGCGGTAAGAGGATCGCCAGGCAGGATAAAGATCCAAAGGGGGCTGCCACAGCGGGACTTGGCAGGACTTCGAGAAGCTTCGGAAGGGCGGCGTTCTCGATGACGTACGAGGCGGGCGTCGGGCGCCCCGGAGCTCAGGGGCGACCAGGCCGCGTCAAGGCCGCCCGCGGCAGCGCCCGTACGAAGCGCATCGATGACGCCCTGGACATGGACACCACGCAGCGCGGCCGGCTGCGCCGGATCGGCGGCGACCGCGACAGCTTCCGCGAGTCGGGCGCCCCGCTGCGGCCGTCCGGTCCCGTTCCGCCCTCCGGACCGGTCCGCAGGCCCGCCCCCGCACGCCCCTCCGGACCGCTCCACCCGCCCGTTCCCGTACACGCTCCGGTGTCCTCGTCGCCCACACGGCCCGCGGAGCAGGCCGACCCGTCCACCCAGGCGTACCTGCGCGACTACGCGTCCCTGATGGACGCGGTGCCGCTGCCCTCCCTGCTTTTCGACCGGCGCTGGGACGTGGTCCACACGAACCCCGCCTTCGACGCCCTGTTCCGCAACATGGGCCCGCACCCCACGGCCATGCCCCACCAGAACTTCCTGCGCTTCGCGCTCTTCCACCCCGACGCGCCCACGGTGCTCGCCGAGCACGAGACCAGCTGGTGCCTGCCGCTGATGGCCCAGCTCGCCGATGCCCTGGAGGGCGACGTTGAGGACGACTGCCTTTCGGCCATTCGTGACGACATCGCGCTCGACCCGATCATGGACGCGGCCTATCGGTGCGGACTGCCGCACTGGATGAGGGCGGTGGGCGCGGCGGCGGTCCACCACGACGGAGCCGTGCGGCCGGTGAACCACCCCGACCCCCGGTGGGGGCGCACCGACTGCCGGGTCGTGGACGAGACCCCCGTGTCCCTGCAGGACAAGGGGTACACCCGCCTCACGCTCGTGCTCCGCGAGAGCCGCTCGGCGGCACCGGGAGTGCCCCGCGGCAGGGCGCACCTGCGCGCGGTCTCCGGGGGCTGAGTGCGAACGGCCTCTTGCGTCCGGGGCCCTGCCGCCGCTCTCCGGCCGGGGCCTCAGCGCATCGCGGCCACGGCCCACTCCGCGACGACCGCCACCGCCACGCCGATGCCCAGCACCAGCGTGGCCCAGCGGGTGCGGCCCGCGCGGCTGAGGACGAGCGCGCTGCCGGAGAGGATCAGCGCCATGCCGTAGAAGCCGAGGGTCAGCACCGAGTGCGTACTGCCGAGCCGCAGGACCAGGACGGCGCCGACAGCGATCATGATGCCCGCGGAGAGGGCTATGCGGACATGGCGGGCCTGGCGCGGTGTGAGCCCCTGCCGTTCCGGGCTCGTATTGGCTTCTGACATGCCGGAAAGCCTATCCGCAGTGACACGGGCGCCGTCCGCCGGATCACGCACCTCGTGCGCTGCCCACCGCGACCGGCCACTTCGGTGCGGCGCCCGTCAGCTGGCAGGCCGTCAGGTACAAGGGGATGGGCGGTGTGTAGGGACTTGGGCCGTCCGGACCGCGGATCAGCCGGGGTCTGTCGCCCGGCACCCGGGCGCCCCTGGCGTAGTGCGCGGGCAGCGGCCACAGCAGGTCGAGATCCGATCCGGCCGGAACGATCCACCACCACCATCGGCTGTCGGCGAAGACGCACCCGCTGCGGGGCATGCGGCCGAGGAGGCGGAACCCGAAGCGGGCGGGAACGCCCACGGCGTCGCAGCCGAGCTCGGCCGGCAGGGAATCGGGCAGGACGAGGCGAGTGAGTCCGGCCTCCTGGTGACGGCAGCGGTCCACGAGCCGCGGTGGCAGGACCCGCTGCGGCGTCGGCGGGACCGGTTCGTGGCGTACGCCCTGGGCGAGGAGCGTCGCCAGGCTCTTCAGCACTGCCAGCCGGACGCAAACGGCTGTGCCGTGCAGGGCAGTTCGGCCCATACGACACGACCCGTGCCGCGCTCGCAGTCGTGCGTCCCCCACGCGGTGCTGACCGCTTCGACGAGCAGCAGGCCGCGGCCGCGTTCCTCCTCGAGGCCGTGGCAGACCCGGGGGCCGGTCGCCGTGGAGCCCTGGTCCTGGACGGTGACGCGCAACCGCCCCTCGGTGCGTTGCAGTTGACAGGAGACGAGGTGGCCGCCGGTGTGCACCACCGCGTTGGTGACCAGTTCGGAGACGATCAGCAGGACTGTGTCGCGGGTGTCGCCGCCGATGCCCCACAGGCCGAGCCGCTCGCTCACCAGCCGTCTTGTGCGGGAGACGGATTCGACGCGCGCCGGCACCTCGAAGCCGTAGCGGGAGGTGGCGGTGTCCGGACTCGCGTCCAGAAAGGGGGTGGTGAGCGCGTCACGGTTCACACGGCCAGTCTCCCGCTGCAAGCGTCACGTTGGCAAGGGTCACTGTGAAAAATGCAGAGTGGGCATATTCATTGCTGAACCGCCATGGCACACTGCTCGCAACACAGCACGTGGGGAGGTCTCGAAGTGAGTGAACCGCGGTCCGCCCCCACCGTGGGCCAGGTCGTCCTCGGCAAGCGCCTGCAGGACCTGCGGGAGCGCGCCGGTCTCAAACGCGAGGAAGCGGCGAAGATCCTCCGCGTCGCCGCGGGCACCATCCGCAGGATGGAGACCGCCGAGGTTGCGCTGAAGATTCCTTATGTGCAGCTACTCCTCGGCGCGTACGGAATCGGCGACGAGGAGGCCCGGGGATTCGTGGAGTTGGCCGAGGAGGCCAACAAACCGGGCTGGTGGCAGCGTTTCCACGACGTCCTGCCGGGCTGGTTCAGCATGTACGTCAGCCTGGAGGGCGCCGCGAGCCTCATCCGTGCGTATGAACCGCAGTTCGTGCCCGGACTGCTGCAAACGGAGGACTACGCACGGGCGATCATGCGCGGCGGGGCCATCGGTCACACCGATCCGGAGGACATCGAGAGGCACGTGGCGCTGCGGATGGAGCGGCAGGCGCTGCTCACCCGGTCCGACGCGCCCCGACTGTGGGTGATCATGGACGAGACGGTGCTGCGCAGGCCCGTCGGCGGTCCCGGCGTGATGAAGGCGCAGATCGACAAGCTGCTCGACAGCATCCGGCTGCCCCATGTGACGCTGCAGATCGCGGAGTTCGCGAGCGGCCATCACCCGGGCGCCTACGGGCCCTTCGTCCTCTTCCGGTTCGCCATGCCCGAGCTCCCGGACATGGTCTACAGCGAATACCTGACCGGTGCCGTCTATCTCGACGCGCGCCCCGAGGTCGCCACGCATCTGGAGGTCATGGACCGCATGGCGGCGCAGGCCGCGACGG
Source organism: Streptomyces sp. NPDC002867 (assembly GCF_053591895.1). Taxonomy (NCBI): domain Bacteria; kingdom Bacillati; phylum Actinomycetota; class Actinomycetes; order Kitasatosporales; family Streptomycetaceae; genus Streptomyces; species Streptomyces sp. NPDC002867. The sequence continues at coordinate 87,330 of NZ_JBSFUR010000008.1, forward strand.
CACAACGCACGAAGGAGATTCTGAATGCTCTGCGCAAGGAGCTGTGAATGAAGCGCATATACAACGGCATGCCCGCCGCCGAGCTGGGCGAGGACGGCTGGCACAAACCCTGGAGCGGGGGGAACGGCGGCAACTGCGTCGAGACCATGAAACTGGCCGACGGCCGGGTCGCGATCCGCCAGTCCGCCGATCCCGACGGTCCCGCACTCATCTACACCACCAACGAGATCGCCGCCTTCATCCAGGGCGCGAAGTCCGGCAAGGCCGACTTCCTGGTCAGCTGACCTGCTGCCGCGGGGGCAGCAGCGTCACCAGGAACCGCTGCGCGGACGAGATGTTCCCCGCCGCGTCGACCGTGCGGTACTCGATGGTGTGGGTGCCGTAGTCGGGTGTGGCGTCGTCCCAGGGCACCACGCGGGGCGTGCCCAGCTTTCCGTACACGAGATCGTCGATCACGGTGCCCTGCGGGGTGAACCGGTAAGGGGCGCCGGCGTCGGTGGGCCAGCCGTAGTACGTCTGCCAGCCGTCGCCGTCGACCCTGAACTGCCGCACCACATAACCGTCCTGGTCGTCCCGGGCGGTCAGCCCCATCGTGAAGGGGCCGTCGTAGACGTACTCCACCGGCCTGCCGGGCCGGTGGACCGTCCGCAGCGGCTCGGACAGTTCGTAGGCGGCCGTGGCCGGCGACGCGTCCACGGTCCAGGTCAGTTCCTCGTCGGTGCCCGCGATGCGGGCCGTCAGCTCGTGGGTGCCCGGCCGCAGCCGCAGGGCGCCCAGGTCCAGGTCGCGGTCGTTGCCGGGGTTGGCCACGGGACGGCCGTCGAGCGTCCAGCGGACCGCGAGCGGGCGGCCGGCCGGGTGCGTGGTCTCGGCGTACACCACCGAAGCGGCACCGACGGGCGCCCCGGTCGCGGTGTGGTCGGTGAACGCCGCCGCCGCCTCGTCCGGCGCGGTGTCCACCGACGTGTCCACCGTCCAGGTCACCGTGCGCGTCAGCGCCGTCGACGCGCGCACGGCCGGGTCACGTACGAACGGTGTGGGATCCGTGACGGTCGCCGTGAGCGTATGCGTGCCGGGCGTGAGGCGCAGACGGCGCAGATCAACCGTGCGTGCGTCACCCACCGCCCGCAGCCGGTCGCCGTCCAGCCGCCATACGACGTCGAGTTCACCGCCGACCGGGTGCAGGGTGTCCACCCACACCGTCCGGTCGTCGCCGATCGGGGCCGTGTCGGGCGTGTGGCCCTGCACGAGGTTCACCTTGGCCGAGATCTTCTGCACCATCACCTCGCGCTCGACCTGGTCGAAGGCGTACCCGAGGGTCTTCATGATCGAGTGCTTGCTGGGCCGCCACACGCCCTTCGTGCTGTACATCCCGCCTTCGTGGCGTCCGATGACCCCGCCCGACTCGCTCTCCTCGCCGAGCCAGCGCCACCACTTCGCGCGCTCCTCGCGCATCTGGTCCTCGGTCAGCACGGTGTGGTGCGCCGACGCCGGTTCGCCGCCGCTGTAGGCGCCGCCCGGCACCCCGCGCGCGTAGTAGTCGTACTCGTCCTGGAGCTTGCCGAGCGAGTGGCCGATCTCATGCGGGGTGATCAGCGAGGACAGGGCGTTGCCGCCGGACGCGGTGGCGTAGGCGCCGCCCGCGCCGCCGTAGGTGTCGCTGTTGGCCAGGGCCACGATCTGCCGGTTGGTGCCCGACGTGCCCGGTACGAGATCGGCCAGCGCCGTCGCCGCGCCGGTGTCCACGGTGAGCAGCCGCTGCACGCTGTCCGGGTTGCAGCCGCCCCAGAAGCCCATGCCGAGCGCGGTGTCCCGGTGAGGGGCGTCGAGGCCGGGGTCGCAGTCGACGCCGGACTCGGCGGACGCGGTCTCCACGGCCCACACGTTGATGTACGAACGGTAGGAGGCGAACGGCTCCGTCGACCACAGCACGTTGAGGTGGGTCTCGACGTGCGCGCGGAACTCCGGCAGCTGCGCCGCCGTGTAGCCGTCGCCGAGCACCACGAGATTGAAGCGCTTGTCGGCGGGGCCCGTCGTCTGCACCGGCACGACCTTCGCCGCGTCCGTCACCTCATCCGTCACCGCGGTGTCCGCCGCGGCCGAGGGAGCACCCGTACCGAACAACAACGCGGCGAGGACGGCGCCCGCGGTCGCGAACAGTGCCGCCCCGCGCACCCGTGTGACGGATGTGGTCATGGTGATGCAGCGTACGCGTGGGATCAACGGACGGTAAAGACGAGGGAGTTGACGAATTCCTTCGCGGGCGGCGGGAGGCGCAGCGGCCCGCTCCCCGGTGTGATCGAGCCGAGCACCCGGGCCGCCCGCGCTCCGGTGCACGAGGGCAGGCTTCCGGGCAGCCCGTGCGCGGTCAGGAACCCCAGTACGGCGAAGGCGTACGCCTCCTTCGCCGCCGACGGCAGCCCGAGGTCGTCGGAGGTGCACAGGCGGATCCCCGCCAGTTCGGCGCGGAGCATCCCCATCAGCGCCGGATTGCGGGTGCCGCCGCCCGAGGCGATCACCTCGGTCGCGCCCAGCGGGCGGACCGCGTCCGCGACCGTGCGCGCGGTGAGGAGGGTGAGCGTCGCGAGGACGTCCTCGGGCGCGAGCGTGCCCAGCCCGGCCAGCGCGGCCCGCAGATGACCGGGGTGGAACAGCTCCTTGCCGGTGGTCTTCGGCGCCGGCAGCCGGTAGTACGGCTCCGCCAGCAGCCGCTCCAGCAGCGGGCGGTGGACCCGGCCCGCCGCCGCGAGCGCACCGTCCGCGTCGTACGCCTCCCGGCCGCCGGTCAGTTCGGCGACGGCCGCGTCCAGGAGGGCGTTCGCCGGACCGGTGTCGAAGGCGACCGGCTCGCCCGAGCGCGGAACCACGGTCGCGTTGGCGATCCCGCCCAGGTTGAGCGCGACCGGGACCCCCGGCCGTCCCCGCAGCCACAGCACGTCCACCAGGCTCACCAGTGGGGCGCCCTGCCCCCCGGCCGCGATGTCCCGGGGCCGGAAGTCGGAGACGACCGGACGGCCCGTCGCCTCCGCGATCCAGGCGGGCTGTCCCAGCTGCAGCGTGCCCAGGGCCCTGCCGTCGTCCACCCAGTGGTGCACGGTCTGGCCGTGCGAGGCGAACAGCTCGGCGCCCCCGCCGCACAGTTCGCGGTCCGCCCGCTCGGCGACCTCCGCGAAGACCTGCCCGATGCGGGTGTCGAGGCGGCAGACGTCCCCGAGCGTCGTCGTCGCCGGAGGCAGCGCACCCGCGAGCGACGCCCGCAGGCCGTCGTCGTAGCCGCCGCTCACCATGCCCAGCGGTGTCACGGTCAGGGCGTCCCCGTCGAAGCCGATGTCGGCCGCGGCGGCGTCGACGGCGTCGTGGGACGTGCCCGACATCAGGCCGACGACCCTCACCGCAGCGGTCCGCGGTGGTCGTCGCCGCGCAGGCTCAGCAGCGCGAACACACTGACCGCACACGCGGCGGCCGCGTAGTAGGCGGGGATGTCCACGTTGCCCGTCCTCTTGATCAATTCGGTGATGACGAGCCCCGCACAGCCCGAGAACACGGCGTTGGACAGCGCGTACGCGAGACCGAGGCCCGTGTAGCGGACCCGGGTCGGGAACATCTCGGCGAGCATCGCGGGCCCCGGACCCGCCAGCAGCCCGACCACCGCGCCCGCCGCGAACACCGCGAGGCCCTTCAGCGGCGTCGCCGTGTCCGGGTCCTGCAGCAGGTTGATCAGCGGCAGTGCCAGCACCACGACGAGTACGGCGCCGGTCAGCATCACCGCCCTGCGCCCGGCACGGTCGCTGAGCGCGCCCGCCGGGACGATGGAGGCGGCGAACCCGAGGTTGGCGAGCACGGTCGCGACCAGCGCCTCCTGGAACGAGGCGTTCAGCGCGGACTGCAGGTACGCGGGCAGCACCACCAGGAACGTGTAACCGGCGGCGGCCCACCCCATGATCCGCCCCGCGCCGAGCAGGATCGCGCGCACCACCTCGGCGGCGGGAGGTGCGGCCACCGGTTCCGCGTCCACACGCCGGAAACTCGGCGTCTCCTCCAGTCGCAGCCGCAGCCACAGCGCGACCGCCCCGAGCGGCAGCGTCAGCAGGAACGGAAGCCGCCAGCCCCAGTCGTTCAGCGCCCCCTCGGACAGCACCGTCGCCAGCAGTGCCGCGGCGCCGGCGCCGCCCAGCAGCCCCAGCGCCACCGTGAACGACTGCCACGACCCGTACAGGCCGCGCCTGCCCGCGGGCGCGAACTCGGTCATCAGCGACACCGCGCCGCCGAACTCGCCGCCCGCGGACAGCCCTTGCAGGATCCGCAGCAGCGTCAGCAGCCACGGCGCGGCCGCCCCGGCCGTCGCGTACGTCGGCAGCAGTCCGATCGCCGTCGTCGCCAGCGTCATGAGCGTGATGACGAGGATCAGCGTCGGGCGACGGCCGATCCGGTCGCCGATCCGCCCGAACAGCGCGGCGCCCACCGGCCGGAAGAAGAAGGCCAGGGCGAACGACGCGTAGGTCTTCACGAGGGCCTGGATGTCGCTGCCGCCCTCGGGCGTGAAGAAGTTCGCGGCGATGATCGTCGCGAAGTAACCGTAGACCCCGAACTCGTACCACTCGACGAAGTTGCCGACCGAACCGGCCAGCAGCGCGCGGCGGGAACGGACGGGCGGGACGGTCTGTTCGGCGGAGGTTGTCATTCCCTTTCTCTGCCCCCCGCGACACGCCCGAACGCGTCGCCGCCCCGGCCCGATCCGGCGAGCCGGGACCACACGCGCGCCGGACCGCCGGCGCACGCGCTGGACCGCGGACGGGCGCGCCGGACCGCCGACGGGCGACCGCCCGTCTCAGGCGGTGACCAGCGGCCGCGCCCGCCGCGCCTCGTTGAGAGCCGTCGCCCACCACTCCAGCTGGTCCAGCAGCACCTTCGCCGCACCACCCGGGCCCTCGGGCTCGCGCAGCGTGCCGTCGGGGGCGAAGAGCTCGTAGTAGCGCGGGAAGCTGACGTAGTCGCGGACCGTGTGCGCGTGCAGCTCGTTGAACACCTGCCGCAGCTGCTCGATGGCCAGCAGCCCACCGCTCGCGCCGCTGTACCCGACGAAGCCGATCGCCTTGGCCTGCCACTCCGTGTAGTGCCAGTCGATGGCCGCCTTCAGCGACGCGGGGAAACTACGGTTGTAGTCAGGCGTCACGACGACGACCGCGTCAGCCGCCTCCAGCCGCCCCGTCAGCTCCGCCATCCCGGCCGGCCGGTCCATCCCGGGATCCAGGGCGGGCGGCACGGGCGGCAGCTCCAACGGCAGCGGGGTGTCCGCCAGGTCCACGACGTCGACGGTGAACCGGCCGTGCTGTTGGGCCTGTTCGGCGAACCACTTGGCGACCACCGGGCCGAAGCGGCCCTCCCGGACGCTGCCGACGAGCACGGCGAGACGCAGGGTGTTCTCGGACATGGTGATGCTCCTCACGGGATCGGAATCGGCGCCGGAAGCGGCGCGGACACCACGCTGCCGGGCCGGCGGGGAAGCAGGAAGACCGGGCCGAGACTGGTAGTGGCAGGGCCACGCTCCGCGGCCGCCCGGCTGTTACGTTCGAGGGGTGAGCGACAACGAGCTGGGACTGTTCCTGCGCAACCGCCGCGAGGCCCTCGCACCGGCCGACGCCGGGCTCCCGGCGGGCCCCCGCCGCCGCACCCCGGGCCTGCGCCGCTCGGAGCTGGCGACCCTCGCCGGGGTCAGCGTCGAGTACGTGACCCGCCTGGAGCAGGGGCGTGACCGCAGGCCGTCCCCGGCGGTGCTGTCCGCACTGGCCGACGCGCTGCGCCTCGCCCCCGTCGAGCGGATCCATTTGCACCGGCTCTCCAAGGGCGCGGACGGGAACTTCACCTGCATGGGCGACGCCCTGCCCGACCGGGAAGTGCGCCCACCGGTCCGGGCGCTGCTCGACCGCCTCGAACCGGCCCCGGCCGTCGTGCTCAACCGCCTGAGCGAACTGCTCGCCTGGACCGAGGGCTACGAGCGGCTCGTCCGCCCGCTCGGCCTGCTGGACGGCGCCCCGCCGAACCTGGCGCAGTGGGTGTTCACCGATCCGCGGGCGAAGGAGGCGTACCCGGACTGGGACCGGGTGGCCGACGAGCAGGTGGCGGCGCTGAAGCAGGGGCCGTTCCGGGCGGACCGCCATGTGGCAGCGCTGGTGGACGAGTTGACGGTGACGGCGGGTCCCGGGTTCGCGGACCGCCTCGGGACGGTGCCGGGTCTGCCGCGCGCCAACGGCATCACACGCCTGACGCATCCCGGAGCAGGACCGCTCCGGCTGTCCTACGAGACGCTGGAACTGCCCGCGGACGACGACCAGCGCCTGCTGGTCCACCTGCCGGCGGACGAGGCGACGGCGCGCGCCCTCGACACCCTGACGGGCCGCCACCCGGGCGCCCTGCGGGCACTCCCCACCGGCGCGTAAGGCCGCGGCGCGGGGGCACCTGTGGGGCGCTGGCCCGGGCAGGGTCCGGTGGGTGCCGGGACCGGTGCCGCCGCGGGCACCCCCTGGTCCACCCGGTCCTGCTCGCGGTGATCGGCGACGTCGCCCATCCCACCTGGCGTGCCCGCGACGTCGGCGTCTACCGCCTGTGGCGCGACGGCGGCTTCGCCGTCGGGGCCCTCCTCGCCGGAGCCCTTGCCGACGGCTACGGCCTCACCACCGCCATCTGGGCCGTCGCCGCCCTCACCGCAGCCACCGGACTCGTCGTCGCGGTCGGGATGTACGAAACCCACCCGCGGGCCTGAACCACCCGTCGGCTCCGGCGGCACGGGCCCTGTGCGCGGGCGCACGTATCGGGTGTCCCGCCCCCTGCCCGCGCCTCAACTCCCCTGCTCGACCGGGGGCGTCACGGGAGGCGCAGATACGCGAGCCCGGCGTGTTCGGCGCGGTAGCCGTCGACGAGGCGGCGCGCGACGTTCACCGAGTCGACGAGCGGATGCAGGGCGAACGCCGTGACCGCATGCGACCGCGATCCGCTGCCGGCCGCGGCCAGCACCTCGCGCTCGACCGCTTTCACGGCGGTCACCAGACCGGTCGCGTGGTGGGGCAGCGGGTCGACGGCGACCGGATGCGCCCCGTTCGCGTCCACCAAGCAGGGGACCTCGACGACGGCGTCCGCGTCGAGGACGGAGAGGGTGCCCCGGTTGCGGACGTTGAGGATCAGCGTGGTCCGCTCGTCGCGCGCGACGGCCCGCATCAGCGCGAGGGCCACCTGCTCGTAGCCGCCGGGCTCCGCGTCCTCAGCGTCCTTTGCGTCCCGCTCGCCCGCCCCGGCCGCCTCCCGGTTGGCCGCCATGTAGGTGGCCTCGCGCTCGGCGAGGGTGCGCCGCCAGGTGGCGAGCGCCGGCATGCCGGGCCGCTTCATCTCCTCGTAGAAACCGGCCTGCTGGGCCCGCAGGAACGCGCCCCGTGTCTGCTTCGCCTCCTGGTAGGCGCGCACGGTCTCCCGGTTGAAGTAGTAGTAGTGCAGGTACTCGTTCGGGATCGCGCCGAGCGAGCGGAGCCAGTCGGGGCCGAAGAGCCTGCCCTCCTCGAAGGAGCCCAAGGCCTCGCTGTCGGCGAGCAGTTCCGGCAGCCGGTCGCGCCCGCCGACGCGCAGCCCGCGCAGCCAGCCGAGGTGGTTGAGCCCGACGTAGTCGGTCCACGCGGTCGCGGGGTCGGCGCCGAGGACCTTCGCCACCCGGCGGCCGAGTCCGACCGGTGAGTCGCAGATGCCGATGACCCGGTCGCCGAGGATCCGGCTCATCGCCTCCGTGACCAGACCGGCCGGGTTGGTGAAGTTGATGACCCAGGCGTCGGGGGCCAGCTCCGCGATCCGCCGGGCGATGCCGGTCGCCACCGGTACCGTGCGCAGCCCGTACGCGATCCCGCCCGCGCCCACCGTCTCCTGCCCGAGCACCCCTTCGGCCAGCGCGATCCGCTCGTCGGCCGCGCGCCCTTCGAGGCCGCCGACGCGGATCGCGGAGAAGACGAAGTCCGCGCCGCGCACGGCCTCGTCGAGGTCGCGGGTCACCGAGACGCGCGGGGCGTCCGGCTGCCCGGCCCCCTGCTCCGCGAGCACCCGCGCGACGGCGTCCAGCCGGTCGCCGTCCACGTCGTACAACGTGACGGCGGTGACCCGGCCCTCGGCGTGATCACCGAGGAGCGCCCCGTACACGAGAGGCACCCGGAATCCGCCGCCGCCGAGAATCGTGAGCTTCATGCCCGTACGGTACGTCGCGCGCCGCCCGCCGCGGCGAAGCACCCGCAGGGGCGCGGGCCCGACGCGGTGCGGGCGCGCGCGACCTGACGGATCCGCGCGGGGGAACTGATGAAGTCCCGCGCCGCCCGTTCTCCGGCCCGCCGGGCGCTGCTTACGGTCGTGCGCGTCCCCGGCCCCGTCACGAGGCCCCCATCAAGGAGCGCCCCTATGCGCGTCTACCTCGACCGCAACTTCCTGCTGACGTACGCGGCGTCGTTCATCTCGCTGTTCGGCTCGAAGCTGCTGATGATCTCCTACGTGGCCTTCGTCTACGGCGAGACCGGCAGTGCCACCCTGGCCTCCGCCGTGTTCGCAGCGGACTGGGTCGCCAATCTCTTCGTGGGACTGTTCACCACGCACTACATCGACCGCGCGGACGCCAGGAGGCTGCTGCTGCGGCTCAACCTGGCGGCCGCCGCCGTCACGCTGCTGTTCCTGGCCTGCCTGTCACCGGACCAGTTCCCCGTGGCCGTGGCGGTGATCTTCGTCCGCGCCCTGCTCAACAGCGCTGTGAACGCGGCCCGGGTCAAGGCGCTGGTGCAGTTCTTCGACAAGCGGCAGACCGACCTGTACTCCGCCGTGCTCAACTCCAGCCTCTTCATCGCGATAGCCGTCGCCGGTGCGGCCGGCACGGTCATCCTCCGGTTCGTCGGCATGAGCACGGTCGTGCTCATCGACGTCGCGACCTTCCTGGTGTCCGCCGCGCTGTTCGCGCTCGTGCGGCCCAACAGGGCCCGGATCGAGGAGGCGCGCCGCGCGGCGGGAGACGTGCGGGAGGGCGTCGCGGCGCACGTCCGTTCGGCGGCCCGGATCATCGTCCGCACCCCGGTGGTCTCCACCGCCGTGTTCTACATCGTGCTGACGGTGACGGCCTTCCAGGCGACGTACCTGGTGCTGATCACGGCCGTTCCCGACCTCTGGTTCTCTCTCGGCGAGCCGGGCACCGCGATGTTCTTCACCGCCGAATCCCTGGCCGTGATCGCCGGTCTGTTCCTGTACCAGTACCTCAGCCGCCGGGAGCTGGTTCCCGAGACGCGCCAGCGGCGCCTGAACGCCGCCGTGACCGGCTTCGCCGTCTGCATGTACGCGGCGCTGCCCGCGGCGCGCTCCAGCCTGGTCCTGGCGCTGGCCGCGTTCGTCGCGATGGTCCTCGCGGTGGAGATGGTCTGGGCCCATCAGTACAAGCGGCTGATCGCCCACACCCCCGAGGCGAAGGTCTCGGCCGTGGTGGGCCTGCTGTCGGCCCTGGGCTACAGCCTGATGGCCGTCTTCGGGTTCGTCTTCTCCTGGGTGATGGACACCCTCGGCGCCGAGTGGGCCGTCACCCTCGATCTCGTCCTCATCGCCCTGCTGGTCACCGGCTGGGAAGCGCGCGCACACCGACTTGGGAGTCGTCATGCGAAAAGCATTCGTCCTGCTCGAACTCGTCAACCACGTGGCACTGGTGGCCAAGGCGGCGAAGGCCCGCGGCCTGACGGTCGTGGTCGTGGGGCAGAACCCGCTGCCGCGGCAGGGCCCGTTCGCCGTTCCTGACGGCGTGGTCGACGAGCTGATCCCCCTCGCCTCCTGGTCGGACGCGGACACCGTACGGGCCGTGCTCGACGACCTGTACGAGCGGTACGAGATAGCCGGCACCTACGCGGCGTTCGAGGCGGCCCTGCCGTACGACGCGGAGCTGCGCGCTCGCGCGGGCCTGCCCACCAGCGGCGCGGACACCCTGCGCGCGGCGCTCGACAAGGGCGAGGTGCGCGACCGGCTGCGGTCCGAGGGCCTGTCCCGTCTGCGTTCGACGACCCTGGCCGGCGCGCTGCGCTGGGACACCTGGGGCTTCGACGGCCCGGCGATCCTCAAGCCGGCGCACGGCACGGGCAGCGCCATGTGCTTCACCGTCGGCTCCCTGGACGAACTCCGCGCGGCGGCCGCCGAGATCGAGCGCACACCGCTGGCCGCGGGGATGACCCGCGACTACGTCCTGAGCGGCGACTTCGTGCTGGAGCAGAAGGCCCAGGGCGAGCTGCTGTCGGTCGAGTCGCTCGTGCACGACGGCGAGGTGAAGGTCGTCGGGCTGCTGGGCCGGTACCTGCTGGCCGACGACCCGGTGGTCGAGCAGGCCGCCGTCTTCCCGTACCAGCACCCCCGCTACGCCGAGATCGCCGAAGCGGCGGTGGCCTTCCACCGGTGCCTCGGCATCACGCACGGGCCCACGCACCTGGAGGTGATGGTCCCGGACGACGGTCCGGTGGAGCTGATCGACTTCAACCTGCGTGTGGCGGGCGCGGGCGCCGTACTGCTCTTCGGGCTGGTCCTCGGGACGCCGTACGAGGAGCTGCTGACGGACCTCGGCTGCGGAGCGGCCCCCGACCTCGACGCCCTGAGCCCCACCCGGGGATGGGCCGCGGAGTGCCTGACGCTGCCGCGACCCGGCACCACCGAACTGCGCGACCTGTCCGTCCCCGAGACGGCGCGCTTCGTGCGCCCGACCAAGGAACCGGGGCAGCGGCTCACCGGACGCTCGGACCAGCTGGACACCGTCGTCATGTTCGTCGTGACGGCCGCGTCCCCGGAGGAGCTGCACGAGGTGCTGCTGGACGCCCGCCGACGGACTGTCGTCAACGGCAAGCCGCTCGGCGACAACCCGAACAACCGGCTCATCGCGCCCCAGCACCTGCGCACCTTGGCAGGCGTGGCCGTTTGACGTCTACCCGAGGTCGAAGGCGTTCGGCAGGCCCCACCGTAAGCGGGCACGGTCGTGCCGTTTGAGCGCCTCGAACTCGGGGGCCCGGAACAGCGGTGTCACCGTGCACCGGGGCGCGGCCGAACCGGTCCGGTCCAGCAGGGCGTTGACGGCCTGGCGGGCCGAGGCGTTGGCGCCCTCCATCGTCGCCAGGTCGATGTCGACGCTGACGTAGTCGCCGGCGAGGTAGAAGTTGGGGATCGCGGTGGCGGCCGTGGGGCGGAGGTGGAAGGTGCCGACGGGGTGGATGAGGAGCTCGTCCTCGTTGGTGGGGTTCGGGGTGCCGAGGCCGTCGACGCCCGGGTCGAGGAACCAGGAGTGCAGGGCGCTGTCCTTGAGGACCGTCCTCCCCGTGTCGTTGAGCGCGGCCTTCAGCTGCGCCCACACCTCCTTCGCCACCTCGGCCCGGGTGCACTGCTTGGCGGTCCTGCCGTACAGGATTCCGGGCCGGTCCCACTCGGAGACGTCGACGGACAGGCAGTCGACCACCGTTCCGTCGCCGTAGTCGGCGGGGAAGTCGCGGTCCGGCCAGTGCCCCGCTTGCTGAATGGCCGTCAGCGCCCAGGGGGAGTCGACGCAGTTGAGATGCCCGTGCAGCAGGGGCGCCCGCTCGGTCAGATAGAACTGGATGCCCGTCATCCAGTCGGTGTGCAGCCTGTCGCAGCGGGCGAGCTGCGGGTCGGCGGCCCGCAGGGCCGGTCCCCAGGTGCGCCGCGCGTGTTCGACGGGCATCGCCGAGACGTAGTGGTCGGCGGTCACCGGCCGGCGCGTCCCCTGCGGGTCCTCGACGACGGCGGCCGTGATCCTTCCGCCGCCGTACGCCATCTCCCGTACGCTCCAGCCGACGCGGAACCGGACGCCGAGCGACGTCAGGTGCGCCACCCAGGGGTCGATCCACGCCTCGTTGGTGGGCGCGTCGAGGATGCGGTCGAGGGGGCCGTCGGCGCCGCGGCCCAGCGCGTTGAAGACGAACGCCTCCAGCAGTGTGGCGACCGTGCGGGTGCTCGCCTCCTCGGCCTTGGTGGCCACGATGTTGCGGGTGAGCCCGATCGCGAGGATGCGCTGGTAGTCGTAGCTCATCCGCTCCGCCCGAATGAAGTCCCACCAGGGCGTGCGCTCCCAGACCTCGTCGCGCCTCTCGTCGCAGCTGGTGAGGAAGACGAGCACGCGGTTCTGGAAGTAGGCCGTCTCGTGGGCGGGGATGCCGAGCGCGGTGTCCAGCACGGCCGTGAGCGCGCGGCGGATCTCGTCGAGCGTGAGCTCGGCGGGCCGGTGGCCCGGCCAGGGGAGAGGGATGCGCAGGTCCTCGCGGCCGGTGCGGGCGAAGGACATCTCGGGCGGTGCGACCAGGTTGTCCCACACCCCGTTCGCGTTCCCGGGGAAGGGGATGCGCCGCATGGTGTCGGGGAGGTTGTGGTAGATGCCGGGGATGAAGCGGAAGCCGTGCTCCGCCGGTAACGGTCTGCGCCCGCCCCGGCCACTGCCGGGCACGTCCATGCTGCGGGCCTTGCCGCCGAGGGCCCGGCGCTCATAGACGGTGACCGCGAAGCCGCGCTCGGCGAGTTCGTGCGCGGCGGTCAGCCCCGCGACCCCGCCGCCGAGCACGGCGACCGATCCGGGCGCCGGGGCCGCGGCGGCGGTGGTGATGCCGGCGGCCGAGGCGAGTGCCGCGGTGCCGCCGACCGCGGCGGCCCCCGCCATGAACGTGCGCCGTGAGGTGCCTCGTGAGGTGCCCGACCGGTCCATCCGATCCCCTTTACCGACGGTAACTACCGCGTCCGGCGCAGGAGCATACGGAGAACGCATGTGACCCGGAAGCCACCCGTGGGCCCATTCCCGCAATGGCTGGAAAATGGAGCCATGGCACGACGCATGAAACGCCCCGGGCGCACCGCGCAGCCCGCGCTCACCGCCGCATCGCCCTGCCCCTGCGGCCTGCCGGCCACGTACGCGGAGTGCTGTGGCCGCTTCCACAGCGGTGAGGAGACGGCGCCCACCGCCGAGCTGCTGATGCGCTCCCGCTACAGCGCCTTCGCCGCACACGACGCGAAGTACCTACTGCGCACCTGGCACTCCTCGACCAGGCCCCGGCACCTGGAGATCGATCCCGGCATGCAGTGGTCCAGTCTGGAGATCACGAACGTCACCGAAGGGAGCGCCTTCCACACCGAGGGCACGGTCACCTTCCGGGCCCGCTACCGCCACCACGGCAAGCGCGGCGAACTGCACGAGCGCAGCAACTTCGCCCGGCAGAACGGCGCGTGGGTGTACGTGGACGGCACCTTCATCGAGTGAGCCGCCCCTCGCCCGTCCGGGGACGTGACCGAGGCCGAGGACGAACAGGTCCGAGACGGCCCGTGCGGCCGCCGTTTCTCCTGCCGAGTGGCGTGCTCCCGGGTGGGAAGCAGAGGCCGTCCCCCGGGAAGGGGGACGGCCTCTGCTCGGAGCGGGGAGCGTCAGTGGGCGCGGGCGGGCCTGACGGTGAGCCGCGGGTCGTACGCGGCCAGTACCTTGTTCGCCCGTGCCAGCGCGGACAGCGCGTGCTCGCGGTCGGCCCGGTCGTCGGCGCACAGCGGGCCGCGGAAGCGGTACACCTCGCGGGCGGCGCACTCGGCCTCGATCTCGGCGTGCAGGACATGGGCCGGCATGCAGGAGCCGATCATCACTGCCACGCGGTCGGGGATCGGTACCGGGACGATGTTGGAGGCGGTCACGTCAAGTCCTTGTCTGCTTTTCCGTCGGGAAGCCGTCGGTCGGTCGGCCTCCCACCCCTCCATGACTACCGGAGCGGTTTCCGGGTTCCGCGGCGGGGGTGTCTTTGTGCGGCAACGGTTGTCGATCGCCCCGTTGCTTTCTGGATACGCGGGAGTAAGTTGACCCCCGAGTCAGTGCCGAGGTCCCGTCAACTCCCCGCCCGCGTAATGCGCGAACCGCGAACAGGAGCCGACCATGGGCGTACACAAGGATCTGAAGAGGGCGAAAAAGCGAAGCGATCTCGCCGGTCGCGTCCCGGTCGAACTGGTCAGGGAGGACGGCGTCGTACGAGAGGCGCGCACCGCACCGCTCGCCCGGCCGTCCGTCTCCGGCAGCACCGCCGACATACCTTACGCGAACGCGGCGGAAGCACCCGCATCGGTGGTCCTGCGACGCAAGGACGACGACGGCCGGTGGCGTCCCGTGACCGCCGCCGACTTCGCCCGCCAAGTCACCGAAGCGGCCAGGGGGTTGATCGCCGCCGGGCTCGAGCCGGGCGGACGGGTGGCCGTGATGTCCCGCACCCGCTACGAGTGGACCGTGATCGACTTCGCGATCTGGGCCGCCGGTGGCCAGAGCGTCCCTGTCTACGCCACCTCCTCGGCCGAACAGGTCGCCTGGATCCTCCGCGACAGCGGCGCGCGGCACGTGGTCACCGAGACCGCCGAGCACGCCGGGACGGTGGCCGACGCGGCGCGCGGGCTCGGCGTCGAACCCCGGGTGTGGACGATCGACGACGGCGCGATGGAGACACTCGTCACACTCGGGCGGGACGTCCCCGACGAGGAGATCACCAAGAGGCGGGCCGCCCTGACGCCGGACAGCATCGCCACCCTCTGCTACACCTCCGGCACCACCGGTAAGCCCAAGGGCTGCGTCCTGACCCACGAGAACCTGCACGCCGAGGCCGCCAACACCGTGGAACTGCTGCACCCGGTCTTCCGGGCGGTGACCGGGCAGACGGCCTCCACACTCCTGTTCCTGCCGCTCGCCCACATCCTGGGCCGCACTCTCCAGATCGCCTGCCTGATGGCCCGTATCGAACTCGGCCACTGCCCGAGCATCAAGCCCGACGAGCTCCGGCCGGAGCTGCGGAGTTTCCGGCCCACCTTCCTCGTCGGCGTCCCCTACCTCTTCGAGAAGATCCACGGCACCGGCCGGGCCACGGCCGAGAGGATCGGCCGCGGCGCCTCCTTCGACCGCGCGCACCGCATCGGCGTGCGGTTCGCCGAGGCGTATCTCGCCGCGTTCCTCGGCACCGGCAAGGGACCGGGAGCCGGCCTCACCCTGGCCTGGGCGCTGTACGACCTGCTGGTCTACCGGCGCGTCCGCAAGGAGCTCGGCGGCAGGCTGCGGTACGCGATCAGCGGCGGCTCCCCGCTCGACCGCGAGCTGAACCTCTTCTTCTGCGCGGCCGGCATCGTGATCTACGAGGGATACGGCCTCACCGAGACCACGGCCGCCGCGACGATCACCCCGCCGCTGGCACCGCGCCCGGGGACCGTGGGCCGGCCCGTGCCCGGCACGGCGATCCGCATCGCCGAGGACGGCGAGGTGCTGATCAAGGGCGGCATCGTCTTCGGCGCGTACTGGAACAACGAGGCGGCGACCGACGAGGCCCTCGACGACGGTTGGTTCGCCGGCGGAGACCTCGGATCGCTCGACGAGGACGGCTATCTGACGATCACCGGCCGCAAGAAGGACATCCTCGTCACCTCCGGCGGCAAGAACGTCTCGCCCGCCGTCCTCGAGGACCGGTTGCGCAGCCGCCCGCCCGTCGGCCAGTGCATCGTGGTCGGCGACAACCGGCCCTACGTCGCGGCCCTGATCACCCTGGAGCAGGAGGCGGTGGAGCACTGGCTCGCCGTACGCGGACGCCCGAAGGACACGCCGCTCGCGCGGCTGTGCGAGGACCCCGAGCTGATCGCGGACGCCCAGCGGGCCGTCGACCACGCCAACGCGGCGGTCTCCCGCGCCGAGTCGATCCGCCGCTTCCGCCTCGTGCCGGGCGACTTCACGGAGGAGAACGGCCTGCTGACCCCGTCCCTGAAGATCAAGCGCCACGCGGTCGCGGCGGCGTACGCGGCCGAGATCGAGTCGCTCTACGCCTGACGGCACGGGGGTCCGCGCTGCTCACCGCCCGGGCGCCGACAGCACCTCGTCCAGGTCGTACCGCACCGGTTCCTCCAGCTGCTCGTACGTGCAACCGGAGGGCTCCCGGTCGGGCCGCCACCGCCGGAACTGCGCCGTGTGGCGGAAACGGTCGCCCTCCATGTGGTCGTACGCCACCTCCACCACCCGCTCGGGCCGCAGCGCGACCCAGGACAGGTCCTTCTTGCCCGACCAGCGGCTCGGCGCGCCGGGCAGCCGCGCGCTCTCATGCGCCGCCTCCTCCGCCCAGCGTGCCCACGGATGCTCCGAGACGTCCTCCATCCGCAGCGGCTCCAGCTCCTCGACCAGCTCCTCGCGCTTCTTCATGGAGAGCGCGGCGCACACGCCGACGTGCTGGAGTGCCCCCGAGTCGTCGTACAGCCCGAGCAGGAGCGAGCCGACGACCGGGCCGCTCTTGTGGAAGCGGTAGCCGGCCACCACCACGTCCGCGGTCCGCTCGTGCTTGATCTTGTACATCAGCCGTGTGTCCGGCCGGTACGGCAGATCCAGCGGCTTGGCGACGATCCCGTCGAGCCCGGCGCCCTCGTACTGCTCGAACCACTCCTGCGCCAGCGCCACGTCCGTCGTGGACGGCGCCAGGTGCACGGGCGGCCGAACCCCCGCGAGGGCCTCCTCCAGCTTCTCGCGGCGCGCCTTGAGCGGTGCGTCCAGCAGCGACTCGTCGCCGAGGGCGAGCACGTCGAAGGCGACGAAGCTCGCGGGGGTGCGCTCGGCGAGCATGCGGACCCGGGAGTCGGCCGGATGGATGCGCTCGGTGAGACGGTCGAAGTCGAGGCGGCCCTCGTGGGCGATGACGATCTCGCCGTCGACGACGCAGCGCTCCGGCAGCAGGTCGAGGAAGCGGGCGGCCAGCTCGGGGAAGTACCGCGTCAGCGGTTTGCCGGTGCGCGAGCCGATGACGATCTCGTCGCCGTCACGGTGGACGATCGCCCGGAAGCCGTCCCACTTCGCCTCGTAGTGCATCCCGGGCGGGATCTTCTTCACGGACTTGGCCAGCATCGGCTTCACGGGCGGCATCACGGGCAGGTCCATGGCTCGATTCTCCGGCATGCAGCCCCACTCGGCACGGCCTACGCTGGCGGGCATGGCTGGAGCGGTGGAACTCGAAGTGGGGGAGCGCACCGTCCGGGTGTCCAATCCCGACAAGGTGTACTTCCCCGAGCGCGGCTGGACCAAGCTCGACATGGTCACCTACTACCTGGCCGTCGGCGAGGGCATCACCCGGGCCCTGCGCAGCCGTCCCACGACGCTGGAGCGCTATCCCGACGGGGTGACGGGCGAATCGTTCTTCCAGAAGCGTGTCCCCAAGTACCTGCCCGACTGGATCCCCACCGCCCACATCACGTTCCCGTCCGGACGCTCCGCGGACGAGATGTGCCCGGACGAACCGGCCGCCGTCATCTGGGCCGCCAACCTGGGCGCCGTCACCTTCCACCCGTGGCCCGTGCGCCGCGACGACACCGACCACCCCGACGAGCTGCGCATCGACCTCGACCCGCAGCCCGGCACCGACTACGACGACGCCGTACGCGCCGCCCACGAGCTGCGCGCCGTCCTCGAGGAGGCCGGTCTGCGCGGCTGGCCCAAGACCTCGGGCGGCCGCGGCGTGCACGTCTTCGTGCCGATCGAGCCCCGCTGGACCTTCACCCAGGTGCGGCGCGCCGCGATCGCCTGCGGCAGGGAGCTGGAGCGCCGCATGCCGGACCGGGTGACGATCAAGTGGTGGAAGGAGGAACGCGGCCGGCGCATCTTCCTCGACTACAACCAGACGGCCCGGGACCGCACCATCGCCTCCGCCTACTCGGTGCGTCCCCGCCCCCACGCCCCGGTCTCCGCCCCGCTGCGCTGGGAGGAGCTCGACGTCGCGCGCCCCGAGGACTTCGACATCAAGACGATGCCCGGCCGCTACGCCGAGCTCGGCGACGTCCACGCGGACATGGACGACCACCGGTTCAGCCTGGAGACCCTGCTGGAACTCGCCCGCAAGGACGAGGCCGACCACGGGCTCGGCGATCTGCCCTACCCGCCGGAGTACCCGAAGATGCCGGGGGAGCCGAAGCGCGTCCAGCCCAGCCGGGCGAAGAAGCCGGCCGACTGACCCGCCCCGCCGCACCGGCGACCGCGGCCCTCCTCCCGGTGTCCGGAAGGAGGGCCGCGGCTCACCGCTCGAGGAGGACTACAGCTCCTTGATCCTGATGTCGCGGTAGGAGATCACGTCCGTCGTGCCGTGGACCTGGAGCCCGACGTACCCGGAGGCGTAGCGCCGGCCGTCGGTGCCCGGGTCGTCGGAGCGCGGCGGCTCGAAGACCTGGCCCCCGGTGTTGTCGAACTCGTTGATCAGCTTGCCGTTGCGGAACACCGAGTAGTGCTGGCCCTCCACCCTGATCTCGTAGTCGTTCCAGGTGCCCTTCGGGGTGACCCCGGCGCCGCCGAGGCCCACGCGGTCGAATCCGTAGATCGAACCCGACTTGTACATGTCGCCGTCCGGCCGGTCCAGGATCTGCACCTCATGGCCGTACTTGATGGCGACCCACTCCGGACGCGACTCCTCCGGGTTGTCGTGGACGTACGGGAAACGGACGAAGACACCGCCGTTGGCGTTGCCCGAGCCCGGGGCGTCGTCCCGCCACTGGAGCTTCAGCGAGAAGTCGCCGTACTGCCGCTGCGGGAACCACAGCATGCCCATGCCCGGCACGTTGGTGCTGCTGGTCATGGCGCCGTCGTCGCTCAGCCCGAACCTGCCGCCGCCGACGTGCTCCCACTTCGAGAACGTCTCCTCGGTGCCGTCGAAGAGGTCGCGGTAGCCGGCCGTCCGGCCCGGCCTGCCGATGCCCGACTCCTTGGCCGCGCGGTAGATCGTCCGGTGTTCGCGCTCGTCGATGACGCCGTCGGCGAGCAGCCGGTCGATCACTGTGTCCACGTGCTTGAGGAACAGGGCGTGCGAGGACCAGTCCTTCTCGTCCTCGATCAGCTCGTTGATCGTGCAGCGACTGCCCGTCATCCGGTTGGGGATGCCGGTGTCCACCGTGCCGACGATCACCGTCGGCCGCTCGTCGTGCTCGGGGCAGGTGGGCGCCGGGACACCGCCGCCCTCGGCCACCGAGAACGCGACGCTCTTCGCCTCCGAGGTGTTGCCCGCCTTGTCCGTCGCCCGGTACAGCACCGTGTGGTAGCCGACCCGGTCGACGACGAGGGGAGTGGTGTACGCGAGGTAGGGGCCGCTGTCGAGCGAGTACTCGATCCGCTCCACACCCGAGCCGGCGTCCGTCGCCGACAGCCTCACCTCGGCCCGCGCGATGTACGCGCCGTCCGAGTTCTTGTCGCCGCTGACGGTGGCCGAGGTCTCCGGCGGGGCGGTGTCGTCGGTCGGCGGGGCGACGACGGTGAAGTCGACCGCCTTCTCGGCGGCCGCGTTGCCCGCCTTGTCGGTCGCCCGGTAGCGGACCTTGTGGGTGCCCGCCTCATGGACCATCACCGGCGCCGTGTACGGCTGCCAGGCGCCGTCGGCACCGAGCGCGTACTCGATCGTGTTGACGCCGGAACCGGCGTCGGACGCGGTCACGGTGACCGTGGCCATGTCCACGTACCGGCCCTGGTCGTCCTTCTCGCCGCTGACGGTGGCCGAGGTCTCCGGCGGGGCGGTGTCGTCGGTCGGCGGGGCGACGACGGTGAAGTCGACCGCCTTCTCGGCGGCCGCGTTGCCCGCCTTGTCGGTCGCCCGGTAGCGGACCTTGTGGGCGCCCACCTCGTCGACGACGACCGGGACCGTGTACGGCTGCCACGGGCCGTCGGCGCCGAGCGCGTACTCGATCCGCTCCACGCCCGACCCCGCGTCGGTCGCGCCCACCGTCACGGTGGCCTGGCCGATGTACGCGCCGTCGGCGTTCCTGTCGCCGTCGACCTTCGCCGTGGTCTCGGGAGCGGTGGTGTCCTCCCCGCCGCCCTCGGTCACGGTCAGGATGCCCTGCATCATGCCGTGGCCGGGGATCGTGCACTTGAAGAGGTAGCGGCCCGGCGTCAGCGTCACCTCGGCCGTGTGCCTGCCGCCCATGTCGTCGTTCGGGTTCGCCAGGATGTTCAGCGGCACGTCGTGGTTGTACTCGGGATCGGAGACGTCGAACGTCAGCGTGTGCGGCATGCCGCTCGTGTTGCCGGTGGCCGTGCTGTTCTCGAAGACGATCGTCGCCGGTCCCGCCACCGCCGTGGTGGGGAAGGAGAGGTAGCGGTCGATGGGGTCGCCGGCCGTCCAGGTCAGCACCTGGGCAGCCTCGGTCACCCGGTCGTCGTCGGTCTGGCCGTAGGCCACCGCCGACGTCAGGCCCAGCACCATGGCCACCGCGGCCAGCAGGGCCGTCCAGAGGCTCACCGATGAGCGCCGTGTTCTCACTGGGCCGTCCTCCTCGCCAGCTGGTCCGCGGCGGGGGTCTCCCCGCCGCCCTTGTAGGTCACGCGCCACAGGGCGGAGTTGGAGTCGGAGGTGAAGAAGCCGCGCCCGTAGTCGAGCACGTACAGGGACCCGTCCGGGGCGAACTTCCAGTCCATGAGGTTGCGGATGCCGCCCGGACCGACCGGCACGATCTTCTTCAGCGACTCGGCGTGCACCGGAAGGCCGCCCTGGCCCACGGTTCTCGGGTCGGTCAGCACCGCGTGCCGCGGCTGGTCGCCGTCGTAGAAGTCGCCGACGAACCACTTGCCGTCCCAGTACGAGGGCCACTTGACCGTCGAGTCGCTCGCCGCGTCGAAGCGGTGGACCGGGCCGTTCATCGTGGCCTGGCCGCCGCCCCTGAGCCACGGAAGCAGCAGCTTCTGCTCCTCCTGCTTGTAGCTCGGGACACCGTTCGCGTCGCGCGGGTAGTCCACGCCACCGCCCTGCGGCGAGTACCAGATCGTGTTGGACGTGACGGGCGGCAGGTTCACCAGACCGTCGTTGTTGGGCGACTCGTTCTTCGGGGCGTCGCAGTCGTACCAGCCGAGCGGCACGCTCGGGTCCGGCAGGTTCCTGTCGCGGTAGGGCTGCTTGTTGCCCATGCAGTACGGCCAGCCGTGGTTGCCCGCCTTGGTGACGGCGGCGAACGTGTCGTACTTGGCCGGGCCCCACGTCGTCGACGGCGCGCCCGCGTCCGGGCCGACCCAGCCCGCGTAGAGGATGTCCGTCTTCTTGTCGACGAAGATCCGCGCCGGGTTGCGCACGCCCATGACATAGATCTCGCCGCGCGTCTTGCCGCCGCCCTCGGCCGTCTCCCTGCCCGTGAACAGGTTGCCCTCGGGGAGGGTGTAGGTGCCGTCGTCCTCGGGGTGGATCCGCAGGATCTTGCCGTTGAGGTTGTTGGTGTTGCCGGCGGTGCGGCGCGCGTCGGCGAACGAGACGCCCTTGAAGTTCGGCTCAGGGTTGTTGCCCGAGTAACCACCGCTGAATCCCGAGGAGTTGGTGTCACCGGTGGCGATGTAGAGGTTGCCCTGGGAGTCCCAGGACATCCCGCCGCCCGCGTGGCAGCAGCTGTGGATCTGCACCGGCCAGTCGAGCAGCACCTTCTCGCTCGCCAGGTCCAGTTGGTTGGTCGCGAGGTCGAGCGTGAAGCGGGAGACGCGCCGCTCGCCCATGTGCGTGTCGCGGTTGATCCGCGAGTGCGGCGTGTAGTGCAGGTACACCCAGCCGTTGGTCATGAAGTCGGGGTCGAGCTCGATGCCGAGCAGCCCTTCCTCGTTCTTGACCAGCTCGTCGCCGCCGCCCTTGTTGCCGAAGACGGTCAGCGCGCCCGCCTTGGTGACCTTGCCGGTCGCGGGGTCGTAGACGTGGATCTCGCCGTTGCCCTTGCCGATGTCGGGGTTGTTCCAGTCCCGGACGACGGGCACGCTCGAGTCGGCGCCGCCGCGGCCGATGTACAGCACCCGGCCGTCGGGGGCGACGACCAGACCGTGCGGCTCGCCGATCTGGTCGTTCTGCCCGGGCTGGTTGGGCTTGGTGACGCGCTCGGCCGTGTAGTTGGCGTTGATCGTGGCCTTGCAGTCGGCCTGCGAGAGCCGCGTCGTCCACGCCAGCGCGCCGCGCAGGTGGTCGCGGAAGTCGGTCTCGGAGAAGCTGTCGACCGTACCACCCATGCCGGTGTAGAAGGACCGGCCGCCGTCGTAGTCACGGCACCAGGAGATCGGGTGGTCCCAGCCGTTGGGATTCGCCGCGGGGGTGTACGAACTCTCCTTGAGCCGGGCCACGGTGTGGACCGTTCCCGAGGGGTTCTGCGCCCAGTTGAACCAGCGGTCCGGCCGCTTCCAGTTCAGCGGAAGCGACCGGGTGGCCGGATGCCGGCGGTCGCCGACCTCGACGACCGCCCGCTGGGTGCTGCTCGCCGCCCCCGCCGGCCGGGCGCCGATCAGCCCGGTGAACCAGTCCGAGTACGGCTCGGTGCGCGCGGCGTCGTGGATGCCGACGAACCCGCCGCCCGCCTCCAGGTACGACTCGAGCCCGGCCTCCTGCTCCGGGTCGAGCACATCGCCGCCCCCGGTCAGGAACACGACCGCGTTGAACCGGCCGAGCCGCCTGGCGTCGGTGAACACGGAGGCGTCGTCCGTCGCCTCCGTCCTGAACCGGCCCTCCGTGGGGCCGGTCAGCCCGATCGTCTCGATCGCGGAGATGCCCGCGTTCACGGTCGGCGACTCCTGGGTCGCCGAGGCGTGGAAGACGAGCACCCTCACGTTCGCGCCCCCCGGCGGCGAGGGGAGGGACAACGTTGTCGGCGGCGGTTCCGGGTACGGCCTGGCCGAAGCGGCATTGCCGCCCAGGAGCGAAACGGTCAGGGCTCCGACGCCAAGTGCCGCCGTCAGAAGCCCCCTTCGCGATCTCGACCGGTGATGTGGTGCGCGCTGCATGGGTCACCCACCCCTCTTTGGTCACAACAACAGCCGTTGAAGCTAGACCTCTTTTCGCGGATCGCCAATAGGTATGACCGCCAAAGAACGAACTTTGTCCTGACCGTGGATAAACGGAGGCGCTCGGGCTACCGTATGGCCGTCCCCGGGGGCGCCGGCCGCGCCCCGTCAATCTCCGCCAACGACTGGAGAGTTCGGCATGGACAGACGCAGCTTCAACCGGCGCCTGATCGCGGGCGGGGCGGTCGCGGCCACGGGTGTGACATCGTTGTCCCTCGCCTCCGCCTCCAATGCGGCCCCCGCCGCGTCGACGTCACCGAAGACTGCCCCGGCAGGCGGCCTGGTACGCCATCTCAAGCTGTACGCCGAGAAACTGGCGGACGGTCGGATGGGGTACGGCCTGGAGAAGGGCAAGGCGACCGTCCCCGGTCCGCTGATCGAGCTCAACGAGGGCGACACGCTCCACATCGAGTTCGAGAACCTGATGGACGTGCCCGTCAGCCTGCACCCGCACGGTGTCGACTACGACATCAACAACGACGGCACGAAGACGAGCAGGAGTCACGTCGAACCGGGCGCCACCCGCACCTACACCTGGCGCACCCACGCCCCCGGCCGGCGCGCCGACGGAACCTGGCGGCCCGGCAGCGCGGGTTACTGGCACTACCACGACCACGTCGTGGGCACCGACCACGGCACCGGCGGCATCCGCAAGGGTCTCTACGGGCCGCTGGTGGTGCGCAGGAAGGGCGACATCCTGCCGGACAAGCAGTTCACGATCGTCTTCAACGACATGACGATCAACAACCGGCCGGCCTCCGACCCGCCCAACTTCCTTGCCTCGCTGGGCGACCGCGTCGAGATCATCATGATCACGCACGGCGAGTTCTACCACACCTTCCACCTGCACGGTCACCGCTGGGCGGACAACAGGACGGGCCTGCTGTCCGGCCCCGAGGACGTCAGCCAGGTGATCGACAACAAGATCACCGGCCCGGCGGACTCGTTCGGCTTCCAGGTGATCGCGGGCGAAGGCGTCGGCGCGGGCGCCTGGATGTACCACTGCCACGTCCAGAGCCATTCGGACATGGGCATGGCGGGGCTGCTCCTCGTCGCGAAGGAGGACGGCACGATCCCCGGACACGAGCCGCACCATCCCGTGTCCGGCAGCGTTCACGCCCACTAAGGGTCGTCCCGTAACCGATCTTTGGCATGACGGGTGGTTGGTCGGGATTGGATCTCGGGACCCACCGGTGGGCTACGCCGCCGAGGATGCGTCGTTCTCTCGGAGTGTCCGGTTTGATCACCTGATGCCCAAGGTGGCCAAGAGCCTGGCGGGGTTGCGGGCATGCACGCCTCGGGGTGGTTGCGGTTCCGGTCCTCACCCGGGAGGAGTTGTCTCCGTAGGTGCGGCCCCGGGGCGGCAGACTGCCGTCGGGAACGCGGCGAGGGTTGCGGCCTCGGTCTGGTCCGGAACAGCGGGCAACCCCTTGAGGCATCGAAACATCGGTTCCTCCCTGCGACCTCACGACACGGCAGCGGCCACAGGGGCTGCCCTCCCAGCAACATGCGTATCCACGCCGGGAGATGAGTGACAGAGCCCCACTGCTATGGTGCGCCGATGTCATCGATCAAGCAGTTCCAAGTCACCTTCGACTGCGCAGAACCTGCGCGCCTCGCCGGTTTTTGGTGCGAGGTGTTGGGGTACGTCGTACCGCCGATCCCGAAGGGGTTTGCCACTTGGGAGGACTACCATCGCTCGCTGCCGCCTGATGATCAGGTCACCTACTTCGCATGCAGTGACCCCTCGGGTGCGGGCCCGCGCCTGCTCTTCCAGCGCGTCCCCGAAGGAAAGATCGTCAAGAATCGGGTACATCTCGACGTGCGGGCCGGCACCGGACTCGTGGGTGAAGAGCGCCTCGCCACACTGGAGGCCGAATGCGCACGACTGGTCGCGCTCGGTGCGGTACACGTACGAACGCTGCTTGCCGATGACGACAACGAGTCGTGCATCGTGATGCAGGACATCGAGGGCAACGAGTTCTGTCTCGACTGAGCATCCTCCGCGACGGCGAGATCGGGAGGAACCGTCTCCCTCGGGCTTCTCTTCAAGGTGGTCTCGTGTGGGGCGGACGTCATCCTGTGAGGGCGAGGTTGTGCAGTCGGGTGATGCCCAGCATCGCGGTGTGAATGCCGTCGCCCTTCAGGTGGCAGTCACGAAGGATCTTCCAGGTCTTCATCCGCGCGAAGACGTGCTCGACCCGGGACCGGACCTTGCGGTCGGACGTGTTGTGCTCCTTCTTCCTTCCTGTGGCCGATGATGCGGTCAGCGGCCGACTTCGACACCCCGAACGGCGAGGCGAGTTGCCGCAGCGTCAAGTTCGTACGCCAGTAGGCCGCTACTGGCAGGATCCGGTCCTCCAGTGTCCGGCTCCATGGCCAGCCCTTGCGCCCCGGGTTCGCACCCTCGCGCCGCATCGCAGCGACCAGCTTGCCGAACTTCCGTGGGCTTTGCCTGGTGAACGGGGCTGTCCAGCACGGCTCCGACGCCGTGATCACACCAGCCACCTCAAGATCATCTCACCTGTGACCGGCAATTGCGGGACAACCCTCAGAGGGTGTCTCACGTGGCACGTTTCGCGAGCTTCTTGTAGCAGGTCAAGGCGGCGGCCATGGCCAGGCCTCGGCTCTGCCAGTCGTTGCGGACCACGTACGGGATCTTGAGACCACGAGCAGCCCATGGCAGGCTCATGCCGCATGATCGATGAATTCGCGAAAGACAACCTGCACGGGAGACTGCGGCGGGACCGGAAGGCGCTGCTCTGGAAACTCGACGGCTTGTCCGAATACGACGCCCGCCGACCTTTGACTGCGACCGGGACCAACCTCCTCGGCCTGGTCAAACACGTGGCCACCGTCGAGGCCAGGTACTTCGGCGAGGTCTTCGACCGCCCTTCCCCCGAACCGCTGCCCCGGTGGCAGGACTCCAACGGCAGCGATCTGTGGGCGACCGAGGACGAGCCCCGCGATCAGATCATCGGGTTCTACCGGCGCACGTGGGAACACTCGGACGCGACGATCAACGAGCTTCCCCTCGACGCCCCCGGCCACGTGCCGTGGTGGCCGGAGCCTTATGCCGACACGAACCTGTTCGCCATCATGGTCCATGTCCTCGGCGAGTCCATCCGGCATGCCGGGCACGCCGATATCCTGCGCGAGGGCCTCGACGGCCGGACCGGGTTGCGCGCCGAACACGAGGAGCAGATCGACGAGGAAGCTCGCGCAGCCTACTGCGCGAAGATCGAGCAGGCCGCCAGGTCGGCCGTGCCAATCAAGGCTTAGAGGTTGTCTCACGTGACTTGATGTTCGTGCGGCATGATGCCGGTCGTGGGTGCTGATCTATCGAAGCGTCTGGTTCCTGATGAACTCCGGGAGCTGATCGCCCCGTTGCTGCCGTCGTTCGCTGCTCGTCCGCAAGGTGGTGGGACCGCTCCGTGTGACGAGCGAAGGAGTCGAGTGCGCGCGGCAGTTCCCGGCTGCGCACGGCCGTAGCCGTCGGGGTCCGGGGCGCGGCGGGTGGCTGCGTGCGGCCCATGCCGTGCTGTGCCGAGCGGCGGCGGAAGCCAGCCAAAGCGGTAGTCGGACCTCTCATCAGCGTCTCCAGCGGCACCCCTCGGGCCCGGTGACACCCCCCAGGTCATGCGTTCGACAGGGGAACGGCCATGCCGGGCCCGGAGGCCCTCTTGCAGGACCGCGGAAAAAACATAACGGGGGAACGGGCGGCTACGCGCCATGGGCCCTTCTGGAGATCACGAAGGCGATCCTGTCCAGTGCCGGGCCCGCAACGCAGTTGTGCCCGGCGCGAATCGCCGTGGACCCGGTACTGCGTGCGTCCGGCGCGGTTCGGTAGCAGACTCGGCACGGACCGCGGTCGCAGGACCGTCGCCCGGGGGCCGTGAAGGAGGGACCATGCTCAGCACCGCCTACGTCACCGGCTCGCCGAACTGGATCGACCTCGGCACCCCCGACCTCGATGCCGCCACCTTCTTCTACGGCAGGCTGTTCGGCTGGGAGTTCGCGTCCGCCGGTCCGGACGCGGGCGGCTACGGCATGTTCCGCCTCGACGGCAGGACCGTCGCCGCCGGCATGACCGTCCCCGCCGACCGGGCGCCCGCCGGCTGGAGCGTCTACTTCCAGACACCGGACCTCGACGCGACGGCCGAGGCGGTCGAGGGCAACGGCGGCACGGTGGTGCACGCGCCGATGGACGTCTTCGACCAGGGCCGCATGGCGGTCTTCATGGACCCGTCGGGCGCGGGCTTCTCCGCCTGGCAACCGGGGAGGAACAAGGGACTCGACGTCGTGGGCCACCCCGGCACGCTGTGCTGGCTCGAGCTGTACACACCCGAGCCGGACTCCGCGCTCGCCTTCTACTCCACCGTCCTCGGGTGGGAGACGTCCACCATGCCGCTCCCGGACGGCAGCGGCGACTACACCCTGATCCGCCCGGGCGGCTCGGACCCGGAGGCGGCGTTCGCCGGAGCCGTCCCACTGACGGCGGACCCGTCGGAGAAGGACCTGAGCCCGTTCTGGCTGCCGTACTTCGAGGTCTCCGACTGCGACGCGGCCGTGACCACAGCCCAGGAACTCGGCGGCGAGATCAGGATGCCCCCGACCACGATGGAGGGCGTGGGCCGCTTCGCCCGCCTCGCGGACCCGGCGGGAGCGCGGTTCGCGGTCCTGCGGGGCGTCGAACAGCCGGGCTGAACGGAAGCGGTGGGGGTCGTTGACGCGTCATTGATCGACTGTTTATCGCCACGGGGCAAGGTGACGTGCATGGCGATCAACACCATCACCGACCCGGAACTGGCCTGGCAGGAGACGGCCCTGTGCGCCCAGGCGGGCCCGGAGTTCTTCTTCCCGGCCCCCGGATCCTCCACCCGCGAGGCGAAGCAGCTGTGCGGAGCGTGCGAGGGGAGGGTGGCGTGCCTGGAGTACGCGCTGACGCACGACGAGAGATTCGGTGTGTGGGGCGGGCTCTCGGAGAAGGAACGCCAGCGGTTGAAGCGGGGGCGTGGCTGACTGGAGGGCCGTTCAGAACCAGCGCCGCAGGTACCGGCCGTCCCTGGCCAGACCTGCGGCCTCGGCCCGTGCGTCGGCGGCCTGCACATCGGCGGACGGTTCCTCCCAGAGCGCAGGGTTGACGGCCCTGACCGGGAAGTGGCCGCCCACCGGCGACAACACGCCGCCGCATGCGGGGTCGCCCGCGAACCAGATCCTGTCGGGGTACGCGTTGTGCTTGTGCTTCAAGTCGCAGCGGAACGGGGTGGTGTGGAGCATGACTTCCTCTCCGGTCGGCAGGTGGAGTGCGATAAGGAAGTCCCTGCGTTGCCCACGCGGCTGATATCGGCAGGGGTACTCCCGCCACGGGTAGTTCCGGAGGATCCGGGTCGACCTCGGCGCCAGAGCCAACGCTGGCATGGCGATCAGGAATGCTGCCAGCGACAGGAAGAGAGCCAGGACAACGAGAGGGATGCTCCAGGTGCGGAGGGGCACGAGCCGAGCGGCGGCGAAGATCAGAAGCGGGGCCGCCGCCGAAGCCACGAGCCATGCCACGCGGCGGCGGAGCCCCTTGCTCTGGGCCGCAGCCGTGGACGGGTGGTCAAATGCAGATCCGGCCGAAGACCACGCTTCGTGGGACATCACAGTGCCAGCTCCGCAAGCCTGCTTCGTGGTGGAGCGGTGTCCGGCTGCGGAGTCGGGGGATGGAAGGCGACGGTACGCCCGACGCCGAGGAGGATCTCCGTGTAGTCGTCGCTCAGGCCAACAGCTGTCGTGGTCAGGTCGATGATGATGATCTGCGGACCAGACGGACGCGGCACGCTCAGGCGGGCCTGGAAGACACCCTGGGGCACGGGAGCGATGGCTGTCGAGTTGCCTCTCGCAGGAAACGGTGTCGGTAGCAGGCACGTCACAAGAGCCGCGCCGGCACTGCACGGCAGCTCAACCAGCTGGCGTCGCACGACGGTACCGAAATGTGTCTCTGCCAGCCGGAGCGCACTGTGAGCGCCGGCCAGTGTGCTCGTACATGCCCCGGCCGTCACCTCCGAAAGTGACAGGAGGCTAGTCGAGACACCCTCGTCATCGTCGGCATGCACTCCGAGCGCGGCGAACATCGTGCCCTGTTCACGGAGGTCGCCGAGCAGGCCAAGGGCCCTCCCGGGTTCACCGTCCAGCTGGTCCTGGAAGGCTGAGCCCGAACTGAGAACGGCCACATCGTCGCGGAGTTGCCCAGCCAGGTGTTCGAGGTCGTCGAGGTCGATATCGATGTATCCGGGCGGCAGCTGGAACCAGGTCCGGGTCATGGTTGCTCCTAGCGTGTGAGGTTCGCCCACGTGCGGGCTGCGGCGATGCCAGCTCCTGGCCCGTCGGACACGGCGAGGCGAGTGGTGTCGACTGTCGTCGCCGCATTCCTGACGCCGTCGTTGCCACTGGCCGGGGTCAGACTCACGGCAGATGTCGCAACTCCTGCGCCGGACATGCCCGCTTGTAATGGCTTTTCCAAGCGGGGGTCCGTGTGGCGAACGACCCAGTCCAGGACGGGTTTCGGAGCGTCGTTGATCTCCCTCATTGCTGCTACGGAATCCGAACGCAGGGCATTGGTGCCGCCGCGGAGCGCGGCTGACGCACCTTGCTCAGCAGCGATGCCGGACCTCGTGACGGCAGCCATTCCCTTGGCACCTTGGGCGACGGCACCCACACCAGGGAGCGCACCGAGCGCATCTCCCGTCAAGGTGACCGCGCTCGACCAGAACCGGCCGTCGAATTGCCCTGTGGTGAATCCCGCCTTGAGCGCGGCACGGTGTTGTGGGTCATTCGCGTGCGACGCGAAAGCGGCGAGGCTCAGGCCGGCAGCCGCGAAGAGCAGCGGGATCGCGAAGGGACCGGCCACAAAGATCGCGGCGAGTCCAAGCCCGGCCGACAGCAGCGCCAGCGTGTCACCCAGATGGTCGTCGACCCAGCCCAGCACCTTGTCCAACGCCCCCGGCTCGCGCGGTGCCAGTCTGTCCGTCGCCTCGTTCAGGGACTTCGCGATGCGCGCCGCCTCCGCCGCGTGTGTCGCCTCCAGTTCATGGGCCAGCGCGCGGACCGACGCCAGTGCCGTACGCGCGCGCGTCACCGCGGACGCCGCCGTGCGGAGGTCCGGTGGCGGGGCGTCCGGGGTCGCGGCGAGGGCGTCGTGGTGGGACTCCGCGCGCCGCAGTTCCGCCGCGGACAGCCGCGCCCTCGTCTCGTACGTCCGTGCCGTCGCCTGGTAGCCGACCAGGTCCTCGTGCCACGACAGCAGTCGCGCCGACGCCTTCGACACCGAGCGGTGCGCGTTCCTCAGGTACCGGGGCAGGTCGCCGTCCAGCGCGCCGCGGAAGGCCTGCGCCGCCTCGCCCCTCCAGTGCGCGCTCTCCCCGAGGAGGCGGTTCACCAGCGCGTGCGCCGTGCCCAGGGCCGTCGCCGAGGCGTGCAGTTTCCTCTGGAGCGCCGCGATCTCCGCCGGGCTGCCCGGGGCCGGGTCCCAGCCCAGGTGCGGATACTCAGCCATGCCGCGCCGCCACGGCCTTGAACGCCGCCTCGACCGCCCGCTCCACCTCCGCGAACCCGGCCCGCGTGGCCTGCACGCCGTCGCGGACGGACGTGATGCGGCCGTCGAGTTGTTCGGCGCCGTACTTCCAGCGCTTCTGGAAGCCGTCGCACGCCTCGTCGAGCGCGGCGGTGCCCAACTGGTCCGCCCGTACGTGTTCCAGCGCTCGGCGCGCCTCGCCCAGTGACGTCAGGGACTCGTCGAGGGCCCGGCAGAACCGGGCCAGCTGACGGCCGTTCACCTCGAGATCGGGATCCATGGCCGCTCACCCTGGCAGACCGTCGGCCGTCGGGGACAACTGCCGTACCCCGCACGAGTGGGGGGATATCCGGATGCCCCGATTGACGGGCTGTCGTTAGGATCACCGGACTCGGCAGGGGTGGGACGACGACATGAACGACCAGGTCACGGACGACGAGTTGGACGCCTTCGCGCTCATGGCGCGCAAGCTGCGCGCGCTGCCGCTGGGCGATCCCCGGCGGATGAGGGGCGAGTCGATCGCCGCGTCGTTCGCGCGCGAGAGCCGCAATCTGCGGCGCAAGGCCGTGCGGCGCGCCCGGTCCGAGGCCGATGCCGCACTCGCGGCCGGGACCGCCACGGGTGCCCTCGACCGGCGGGAGGACGCGCCGCTCGCGGCCGTGGAGACGGGCCGGGACGTCGAGCACTACGAGCGACCCCGGCATTGCTATGTCTGCAAGGCGCTCTACCGACAGGTCGACAGTTTCTACCACCGGCTCTGCCCGCCCTGCGCCGCCGACAACGCCGCCCGGCGCTCGCTGAGCACGGACCTGCGCGGACGGCGGGTCCTGCTCACCGGCGGCCGGGTGAAGATCGGCTTCCAGCTGGCGCTGATGATGCTGCGGGACGGTGCCGAGCTGCTGGTCACCAGCCGGTTCCCGGACGACACGCTGCGCAGGTTCCGGGCCGTGCCAGGCAGCCGCGACTGGCTCGGCCGGCTGACGGTCGTCGCCGTCGACCTGCGTGACCCGCGGCAGGTGCTGGGCCTGTGCGAGCGGCTGCGCGACAGCGGCGAGCCGTTGGACGTCCTGGTCAACAATGCCGCGCAGACGATCCGCCGCCCGCCCGAGGCGTACGCGCTGCTGGCCGCGGGGGAGAGCGGCGCCGAGCGGCCCGGCGTGCTCATGGCGCCCGGCTATGCGCCGATGGCGGCCGTGGGGGCACCGGACGGCGCCCTCTCACTCGTCCTGCCGGAGGCCGAGGCGGAGGCGTCCGAGCAGACGGGCCTGCTGCCCGACCTCGCGCCGGAGAACTCCTGGTCGGCCCGGCTCGGCGGCCTCGACCCCGCCGAGCTGCTCGAGACCCAGCTGGTCAACGCCCTGGCGCCGGCCCTGCTCGCCGACCGCCTGCTTCCGCTGCTGCTGGCCTCGCCCAGGCCGCGGCGGTACATCGTCAATGTGACGGCCGTGGAGGGCCGGTTCGCGGTGCGCAACAAGACGGCCCGCCACCCGCACACCAACATGGCCAAGGCGGCACTGAACATGCTCACGCGCACGAGCGCGGCGCAGCTCGCCGCCGAGGGCGTGCACATGTGCAGCGTCGACACCGGATGGATCACCGACGAGAACCCCGCGCCGCGCAAGGCGCGGATCGCCGCCTTCGGCACCCGCACGCCGCTCGACGTCGTCGACGGCGCGGCGCGGATCTACGATCCGATCGTGCGCGGTGAGGCGGGCGACCCGGTCGCAGGCGTGTTCCTCAAGGACTACCAGGAGGCCGCGTGGTGAGACCGGGCCCGCACTCCGGGGCCGGCCGGCCCCGGCGTCACTTCCCCGCGCGGGCCGCCATGCGGGCCTTGCGGGCGGCGAGCTTCTCGTCGAACTTCCTCGCCTCGGAGTCCAGCCCGCCCAGGTACAGGCCGAGCTCCTCCTGAGCCTTGAGGCCCTCGGGGCCCAGACCGTCGATCTCCATGATCTTCAGGAAGCGGAGCACCGGCTGGAGGACGTCGTCGTGGTGGATGCGCAGGTTGTAGATCTCGCCGATCGCCATCTGCGCGGCCGCGCGCTCGAAGCCGGGCATGCCGTGTCCGGGCATCCGGAAGTTGACCACGACGTCGCGGACGGCCTGCATGGTCAGGTCGGGGGCGAGCTCGAAGGCCGCGCTCAGCAGGTTGCGGTAGAAGACCATGTGCAGGTTCTCGTCGGTCGCGATGCGCGCCAGCATCCGGTCGCAGACGGGGTCGCCCGACTGGTGGCCGGTGTTGCGGTGCGAGACGCGGGTCGCGAGCTCCTGGAAGGCGACGTACGCGACGGAGTGCAGCATCGAGTGGCGGTTGTCCGACTCGAAGCCCTCCGCCATGTGCGCCATGCGGAACTGCTCCAGCTTGTCCGGGTCGACCGCGCGCGAGGTGAGCAGGTAGTCGCGCATGACGATGCCGTGCCGGCCCTCCTCCGCGGTCCAGCGGTGCACCCAGGTGCCCCACGCGCCGTCGCGGCCGAAGAGGGTGGCGATCTCGTGGTGGTAGCTCGGGAGGTTGTCCTCGGTCAGCAGGTTCACCACGAGGGCGATGCGGCCGATGTCGGTGACCTTGGACTGGTCCGGCTCCCAGGCCTCCCCGTCCTCGAAGAAGCCCGGGAAGTTCCGGCCGTCGCCGAAGGGCACGTATTCGTGCGGCATCCAGTCCTTGGCGACCTTGAGGTGGCGGTTGAGCTCATTCTCCACGACCTCTTCGAGTGCGTACAGCAGCCGGGCGTCGCTCCAGGCGTCCGAGCTGCCGAGGTGGGGAGAGGTGATCGTCACGAGTGCTCCTGGGGGACGGGAGAGGTACCTACGGATTCGTAGGTTACGAAACCGTAGGTTAAGCACGCGATAAGGCCTCGGCCAAGCCCGGCTCCGCAATGGCCCCTTACATACGGTTATGTGGCCAGGTGGTGCGGGGCCAGGGAGAGGCAGGTCACTTCCGGTTCCAGCCATGCCCCCTCGCACCGCGCCCTCCTCAGCCCTCCGGGAACGCCTCCGCGCCCAGCTCGTCGGCCGAGATGTCCCGCAGCCCCTCGCCGTCCAGCAGCAGCCGGCGCGTGACGCCGATCGACTCCAGGAACGTCACATCGTGGCTCGCCACGATCAGGGCGCCCTCGTAGGACTCCAGCGCCGCCGTCAGCCGCCGCACGCTCGCCATGTCGAGGTTGTTCGTCGGCTCGTCCAGCATGAGCAGCTGCGGCGCGGGCTCGGCCAGCAGCAGGGCGGCGAGGGCGGCCCTGAAGCGCTCACCGCCCGACAGCGTCCCCGCCGGCTGGTCGGCCAGCGTCCCGCGGAACAGGAAGCGCGCGAGTTTGGCCCGGATCGCGTTGTTCGTCGCGCCCGGCGCGAAGCGGGCCACGTTCTCGACCACGCTCAGGCCGTCGTCGAGCAGATCGAGACGCTGCGGCAGGAAGCGCAGCGGAACCTGTGCCACCGCCTCGCCGGCGACCGGCGCGAGCTCCCCGGTGATGGTGCGCAGCAGCGTCGTCTTGCCCGCGCCGTTGCGCCCGACCAGGGCGATGCGCTCGGGCCCGCGCACCTCCAGCTCGCCGGGGATCTCGGCGCCGTACCGCAGGCGCAGTCCGCTCAGCCGCAGCACTCCGCGCCCCGGGTGGACGGTGGTGTGCGGCAGCTCGATGCGGATCTCGTCGTCGTCGCGTACGGCTTCCGCGGCCTCGTCGAGGCGTTCCCGTGCCTCCGCGAGCCGTTCCGTGTGCATGATGCGGTGCTTGCCCGCCGACTCCTGAGCGGCGCGCTTGCGGGCGCCCATCACGATCTTGGGCTCGCGCTTGCTGTCCCACATCTTCTGTCCGTACCGCTTGCGGCGCGCCAACTTCACCTGTGCGTCGGCCAGTTCGCGCTTCTGTCGCTGCACGTCGGCCTCCGCCACACGCACCATCCTCTCCGCCGCGTCCTGTTCGACGGCGAGCGCCTGCTCGTACGCCGTGAAGTTGCCGCCGTACCAGCTCACCTCGCCGTCGCGCAGGTCGGCGATCTGGTCGACGCGTTCGAGTAGTTCGCGGTCGTGGCTGACGACCACCATGACCCCGGACCAGGCCGTGACCGCGTCGTAGAGCCTGCGGCGCGCGTACAGGTCGAGGTTGTTGGTCGGCTCGTCGAGCAGCAGTACGTCCGGCCGGGCCAGCAGCAGGGCCGCCAGCCGCAGCAGGACGCCCTCGCCGCCGGACACCTCGCCGATGGTGCGGTCCAGGCCGATGTGAGCGAGACCGAGCTGGTCGAGTGCGGCGCGTGCGCGCTCCTCCACGTCCCAGTCGTCGCCGACCGCGGTGAAGTGCTCCTCGCTCGGATCGCCGCCCTCGATGGCGTGCAGCGCCGCGCGGGTCGCGGCGATGCCCAGCACCTCGTCGACGCGCAGGCCCGTGTCGAGGACCAGGTTCTGTGGCAGGTACCCGACCTCGCCCGCGACCCGGACCGTGCCCGAGACAGGGGCGAGATCGCCGGCGATCAGCTTCAACAGGGTGGACTTTCCCGAGCCGTTGAGGCCGATCAGGCCCGTACGGCCGGGGCCGACGGCGAGGTGGAATTCGTCGAACACCTGCGTGCCGTCCGGCCAGGCGAAGCCGAGGGAGGAGCAGGTGAGGAAAGCGGGGGTGAGTGGCATACGGGTCTCCGGGTCGCGTGGAAGGGGCGGGGCAACGGTGGAGACACCGGGACACGTGGCGACGGAGCCGTACGGGAACGAGAAGAGGTCCCGGTCGGGCGGAAAGCGGACGGCAGAGCGTCGAGGTCGCACACGTGCGCGCGGGCAAAGGCCGGGCCGCACGGTGTCTCGTGACCTCAGACGAGCAACGTCCTACTCCGATCGACGACAACAGAACCGTCGTACACGGTAGGGACCGGCCCGTCGGGCTGTCAAAGCATTTACGGGCCGCCGGGCCCGCCCGCGTTGATGTCGGAAAACTGCCGGCCACCGCGGGGGAAGCACTGATTGA
This sequence comes from Streptomyces sp. NPDC002867, assembly GCF_053591895.1. Classification (NCBI taxonomy): domain Bacteria; kingdom Bacillati; phylum Actinomycetota; class Actinomycetes; order Kitasatosporales; family Streptomycetaceae; genus Streptomyces; species Streptomyces sp. NPDC002867. The sequence goes on from NZ_JBSFUR010000008.1 coordinate 122,677, forward strand.
GTGCGGGCATGACGAACCTTCGTGACCTCGCCCGCCGCTTCCACTCCCTGCACACCACCGGCCGTCCGCTGCTGCTCCCCAACGCCTGGGACACGGCGAGCGCCCGGATCATCGAGGACGCGGGCGCCGCGGCGATCGCCACGACCAGCGCCGGCGTCGCCTGGGTCCTCGGCACCGCCGACGGCGACCGGCTGGAGGGGGCCGCGGCTCTCGCCCAGGTGGCGCGTATCGCCTCGGCCGTCGGCGTGCCGGTCACGGCGGACATCGAGGGCGGCTACGCGGCCGACGCCGACGGCGTCGCCGCCACCGTGCGCGCCGTGCTGGACGCGGGCGCCGTGGGCGTCAACATCGAGGACGGCCTGCGCCCGGCCGACGAGCACGTCCGCCGGGTCGCGGCGGCGCGGGCCGCCGCGGACGCGGCGGAGGTCCCGCTCTTCGTCAACGCCCGCATCGACGTCTACCTCGCGGGAATCGGCGCGGAGGCGGACCGGCTGGACGAGACGCTCCGGCGGGCCGCGGACTGCGTCGCCGCCGGAGCGGACGGGATCTTCGTGCCGGGCGTGGTCGACCCGGGGACCGTGGAGGCGCTGGCCAAGGGGATCGACGCGCCGCTGAACGTGATGGCGGGCCCGGGCGCGCCCGACGCCGCCGAACTGGGCCGGCTCGGGGCGGCGCGCGTCAGCGTCGGGTCGGGTATCGCGCAGGCCGCCCACGCCGTGGTGCGCCGGGCCGCCGCCGAGCTGCTGGAGACGGGCACGTACACGGCGCTGACCGGCGGCGAGGACTACGGGCGGCTCAACGCCCTGATGGGGGAGCGCCGGAGCGACCGCTAGGCCGTTTTCTGAAAGATCGCCGTCCTTCGTGATGATCTCCGCGTGGGGTGGGGAGATCTGAGGGGATCCCGCGAGGCGTGATGAGTCCTGCGGCGGTCGGCGGTCATAGTGTCGAACCAGTTCCCGAGGAGGACTTCTGATGCGCAGCGTGACCTATTCGATGGGCGTCTCACTTGACGGCTACATCGTCGGGCCGGACGGCGACTTCGACTGGACGGCGCCCGACGAGGAGGTCTTTCGCTTCTGGATCGACGAGATTCGACAGGTCGGCGTCCACCTGTTGGGACGACGGCTGTACGAGACGATGCTGTACTGGGAGACCGCCGACCAGGATCCATCGCTCGACGACTCCATGCTCGAGTGGGCCGCGCTGTGGAAGCCGCTGCCCAAGGTGGTGTTCTCCACCACGCTGTCGACGGTGCAGGGCCATGCCCGCCTGGCCTCCGGCGGCCTGGCGGAGGAGATCGAGCGGTTGCGAGCCGAGCCGGGGGAGGGCGACATCGCGATCGGCGGGGCGACTCTCGCCGCCGAGGCGGCCGCGTTGGGTCTGATCGACGAGTACCGGGCCATGGTCTACCCGGTGCTGGTCGGCGGTGGCATTCCGTTCTTTCCCCGGCGCGAGCGCCGGGTGGACCTCGAACTCGTCGAGACCCGCACTTTCGGCTCAGGAGTCGTCTACCTCCGCCACCGCGTGGCGCGCCAGGCCTTGCTTTAGCATCGGGCGGATTGCCCGCGACCGCGGCGACCTGCTAGCCCGCCACCGTCCTGGGCCGGCCTGGAACACCGACCCGTCCCCCGCGCCCGCAAGGCGTAGGGGGAGGGTCAGCGGGCGTCGCGCAGCAGCTCGGCGAGGTCGTGGTCGAGGTCCAGGTGCAGATGCTCGCTGCCCGCCGGCACCAGGGCCTGCGCCCGTTCGAGGAAGCGGAGCAGCTCACCGGTGCGGATGTGCACCACCGCGGTGCCCTCGGCTGCGTGGAACTCCAGCACCGTACGGTCGTAGCCGTACGGCCGTACGCGGACGTCCCCGACGCCGGTCGCCGCGCGGACGCCCTCGGCCAGCAGCTCGCGCGAGAAGGACCACGAGATGTCGGCGCCCTCCAGCGTCGCCGGGGCCGGGAAGTCGATACGCACGGCGAAGGGGTCCCGGCGGTCGTAGTGCAGCGTCGCCGGAACCGACTCCATGCGGGGTGCGGAGGCGACGAGGCGGGCCTGAACGGCCTGCTCGATGACGGTGGGCAAGGCCCGCTCCTTCGTGTGCGGCTCGGTCGGATCGTCCTGCCCGGGGCTCCCGGGCACCACGGAAGACGCTGGAGCAACGGAATCCGTGCATCCGGGGGGCGAGTGAGCTGTGTCACCGCCCCGGCCCCGTGCCGTACGCCGTCTCGCACTCTGGACGGCATAAGGCCCGTGGGCTAGCTTCCAGCGCCATGACGTCCAAGGGGAAGACGAGACGAATGGTGTCGGTGGGGCTGTGCGCGGCTGCGGTTTCCGCGGTGCTCGCCGTACCGGCACAGGCGGCCCGGCCGGCCGCGGAGGCGAACACGCGCGCGGCCGCGGCGACGCCCGCCTGGAAGCTGAAGGAGACCGGGGCCGACGTGCGGTTCCGGGGCCTCGCGCCGGTCAGCCGCAAGGTGGCGTGGGTGGCGGGATCCAAGGGGACGGTGCTGCGCACGGGGGACGGCGGCCGTACGTGGCTGAACGTCTCGCCGCCGGGGGCGGGGGAGCTGGAGTTCCGGGACGTCGAGGCGTTCGACGCCCGCCGGGCCGTCGTTCTCGCCATCGGCGAGGGGGAGGCGTCCCGTGTCCTGCGCACCGACGACGGCGGGGAGACCTGGACCGAGTCGTTCCGCAACACCGATCCGCGAGCCTTCTACGACTGCGTCACCTTCTTCGACCACCGCCACGGGCTCGCCATGAGCGACCCGGTCGACGGCAAGTACCGGATCCTGTCCACCGGTGACGGGGGCCGGTCCTGGAAGGTGCTGCCGAGCGACGGCATGCCGGCCGCACTGCCGGGCGAGGCGGGCTTCGCCGCGAGCGGCCAGTGCCTGGTCTCCTCCGGTCCGAAGGACGTCTGGCTGGCCACCGGGGGAGGCGCCACGGCCCGGGTCCTGCACTCCGCCGACCGCGGACTGAACTGGAGCGTCGCCGAGTTGACCGTGCCGGCCGGGGATCCCGCGCGCGGAGTCTTCGCTCTCGCCTTCCGCGACCGCGAGCAGGGCATCGCCGTCGGCGGCGACTACCGCAGCGGCGAGGCATCACCCCGGGCCGCGGCCGTCACGGCGGACGGCGGGCGCAGCTGGCGCCAGGCGGCGACACCGCCGCCCGCGTATCGCTCGGGCGTCGCGTGGCTGCCGCACCTGAAGTCGGCGGCCCTCGCCGTCGGCCCGACCGGTACGGATCTCACGGTCGACGGCGGCCGCACCTGGCGCACCGTGGACAGCGGATCGTTCGACACCGTCGACTGCACGCCGGACTTCGGGTGCTGGGCGTCGGGCGAGAAGGGCCGGGTCGCGCGCCTGGAGTTCTGACCGGGCGCCGCTACGACGGCAACTGCTGCCGGTAGGGGGCGAGTTCGGGAGCGGTCTTGGTCGCGATGAACTCCGTGATCCGGTAGGTGCACACCTCGCCCATGACGAAGGGGTCGGCCGCGGCGATCTGCTCGATCCGCTCGCGGTCGTCCCCGACGGCGAGGATCACGCCACCGTCGCGCGGGTTCTTCCGTCCGGAGGCGATGAACACGCCCTCCTCGTAGAGCGCGTCCAGCCACTCGACGTGCGCGTCGAGGAGCTCCTCGACGCGCTCGACGGGAGCGGTGTAGGTCAATTCCATTACGAACATGATCGCCAGGTTACCCGGGCGCGGCTTAGGCTGATCGGACCATGAAGATCGTCGACATTCCCGCGGGCTGGCCCGAGACCGAGGAGGCGGCCCTGGCCGTCCAGGACGAACTGCGCACGCGCGTCGTCCTCGACGAGGCCGGGCCGCCGCCCGGCACGGGGCTGGTGACCGGTGTCGACGTGGCGTACGAGGACGAGCGCGACATCGTCGCCGCGGCGGCCGTCGTGCTCGACGCCGCGACCCTGGAGGTCGTGGCGCGGTCCACGGCGATCGGCCGGGTCTCCTTTCCTTACATCCCCGGGCTGCTCGCGTTCCGAGAGATCCCGACGGTGCTGGCCGCGCTGGAGTCCCTGCCGGTGGGGCCCGGGCTGGTCGTCTGCGACGGCTACGGACGGGCCCATCCCCGGCGCTTCGGGCTCGCCAGCCACCTCGGCGTGCTGACAGGGCTGCCGGTGATCGGGGTCGCGAAGAACCCGTTCGTCTTCTCCCACGGCGAACTGGGCGACCGGCGCGGGGACTTCGCGCCGCTGCGCGCCGAGGACGGCGAGGAGGTGGGGCGGGCGCTGCGGACGCAGTCGGGTGTGAAGCCGGTGTACGTCTCGGTCGGCCACCGGGTGACGCTGGACGCGGCCTGCGCGCATGTGCTGCGCCTGGCGCCGCGCTTCCGCGTCCCGGAGACGACCCGCCACGCGGACGCGCTGTGCCGCCGGGCCTTGCGCGAGGCGACGCCGTAACTCCCGGGGGCGCTGCCCCCGTGCCCCTGCGCCTCAAGCGCCGGCGGGGCTGCGTATCGCGCGGCGACGCGCCGGCCCCGGGGCCGTCTGCCCTTTCCGGGGCTCTGTCCCGGGCCTTGCGCCTTCAATCGCCGGTGGCTGCGTGTGCGCGGCGCTCCTGTCGGGGCTCTGCCCCGAGCCCCGCGCCTCAATCGCCGGCGGGGCCGGGTGGGCCTGGGGTCCCTCCCACGGCCGCCAGGCAGTAGGGGAGTTTGAGGACACCGCGCGGAGCGCGGTACCGGGGCCGGGCGGAGCCCGGTTCAGGGAAGGGGCGGGGTGGGGAAACGGCCCCCGCGCAGCGGCCCCACCCCGCCGCGCCCCCTACCGCACCGCCGCCACGCGGAACCGCACCCCCCGCACCCGCAGCCGGTCCACCAGCGCGTCACCCATCGCCACCGCCGTCGTCAACTGGCCACCGCCCACCGTCAGTTCGTCGAAGGCGAGACACAGCGCCGACTCCGCCAGGATCTTCGCCGTCTCGTCGTACCCGGGGTCCCCGCCCGACACTTCCGTGAACACGCGGCGGCCACCGCCCTCGCCCACGAAGCGGACCGAGAACCAGCTCTTCGCGCGGCGCTGCGGGCTCGGGCCCTCGCCCGGTGCGTAGCGGCTCATCAGCCACCTGCGCGCCGCCGGGATCTGGGCGAGGGCGAAGCCCGCGCCCACCGCCGCCGGGCCGCCGAGCGCCACCGGCAGCGACGCGACCGCCGCGTAGTGGCGGTAGCGGAAGTCGGGGCCGTAACGCTCCAGCGCGCGCGCCGAACGCGCCACGATCTGCGGGTCGATCGTCGGCAGCGGCAGCGCCCACGCGCCCGTCTCCCGGTTGAAGTGCGGCGCCCCCAGCGGTGCGCGGGCGCGCCGCCCGACCAGCCGCGGCTCGTGCAGCCGGCGCTCGTGCGCGGCGCGCAGCGTCTCGCGGCCGCGCGCCATCGCCGTGAGCGCCGAGGCCATGGTCCCGCCGGAGAACATCGCGTTGGAGCTGACGAACCCGTCGACCTTCAGCGGCACTCCCTCGGGCAGCTGCCGCACCGTGAAGAAGGCGCCCAGGTCGTGCGGGACCGAGTCGAAGCCGCAGGCGTGGACGAGGCGCGCGCCGGTCTCGCGGGCGCGCGCGTCGTGGCGTACGAACATCGCGTCCACGAACTCCGGCTCGCCCGTCAGGTCCGCGTAGTCCGTCCCGGCGTCGGCGCACGCGGCCACCAGGGCCTCGCCGTACAGGACGTAGGGGCCGACCGTCGTCGCGACGACCCGTGCCGACTCGGCCAGTTCCCGCAGCGCGCGGGGATCGTCCGCGTCGGCCTCGACCAGGGGAAGGTCCGCGCATGAGGGAGCGATGACGGCGAGGCGCTCGCGCAGCCGCTCCAGCTTCGCCCGGCTTCGGCCCGCGATCGCCCACCGGCAGTCGGCCGGCGCGTACCGCGCCAGGTACTCGGCGGTGAGCTGTCCGACGAACCCGGTCGCTCCGAAGAGCACGATGTCGTACGGGCGCTGCGCGCGACCGGTCCCGTTCTGGCTGTCCAATGGCTCCTCCGCCGTCGGGGCTGTCCGGCGGATCAGGGCACGGGGCCAGAACGCCGATGTCGGTGGCTGAGGCTAGCGCGCCGCGCGGCCCCGCAGAAGAAGCGTTTCCCATCGGTAACCTGGCGTTGTCCGCGCTTCTAAGCGCTTGCTCTCCCGAAGCCCTTGTGCGGAGTGGAACACGTTCTTACCATCACTGGTGTTACATCAGTTGTGTCACACTGCTGGGGGCTGGATGACAGCGTCAATGAACGGCCCGCTGGCCGGGGTTCGTGTGGTGGAGCTGGCGGGCATCGGGCCGGGCCCGTTCGCCGCCATGCTCCTGGCCGACCTCGGGGCCGACGTCGTGCGGATCGACCGCCCCGGCGGCGCGGGACTCGGCATCGATCCGGCCTACGACCTCACCAACCGCAACAAGCGTTCGGTGCTGATCGACCTCAAGGCCGAGGACGGCCCCGGCCAGGTCCTCGACCTGGTCGAGCGGGCCGACGTGCTGATCGAGGGCTACCGCCCCGGCGTCGCCGAACGGCTCGGCGTCGGCCCGGACGTGTGCCTGGCCCGCAATCCGCGGCTGGTCTACGGGCGGATGACCGGCTGGGGACAGGACGGCCCGCTCGCCCACCGGGCCGGCCACGACATCGGCTACATCGCCCTCACCGGCACGCTCTCCATGATCGGCAAGGACGGCGAGCCGCCCGTCGTCCCGGCCAACCTGGTCGGCGACTACGCGGGCGGCTCGCTCTATCTCGTCATCGGCGTGCTCGCAGCCCTCCAGCACGCGCGCACCGAGGGCGGCACGGGCCAGGTCGTGGACGCGGCCATCGTCGACGGCGCCGCCCACCTGGCCACGATGATCCACGGCATGATGGCGGCCGGCGGCTGGCAGGACCGCCGCGGCACCAACCTGCTCGACGGCGGATGCCCCTTCTACGGCGCCTACGAGACGGCCGACGGCGGGTACATGGCGGTCGGCGCGCTGGAGCAGCGGTTCTACGACGAGTTCATCGACCTGCTCGGCATCAGGGACGAGATCCCGGCCCGCAAGGACTTCGACCGCTGGGGCGAGCTGCGCGAGGCGATCGCCGCCCGCTTCAGGACCCGTACCCGCGCCGAGTGGACCGCGGTCTTCGAGGGCTCGGACGCCTGCGTCGCGCCCGTCCTCTCGCTGCGCGAAGCCCCGGCGCACCCCCACATCGCGGCCCGCGGCACCTTCACCGACCACGGGGGCATCACCCAGCCCGCGCCCGCGCCGCGGTTCTCCGCCACGCCCGGGGCCGTGAGGCGGCCGCCGGCGATGCCCGGCGCGCACACGGCGGAGGTCGCCCGCGACTGGGACGTGACCCTGACCGATCCGCAGGAGGACCGTTGAAGCGCCAGATCTTCACCGCCGAGCACGAGGCTTTCCGCGAGACCGTCCGCACCTTCCTCGCCAAGGAGGTGCTGCCGCACTACGAGCAGTGGGAGAAGGACGGCATCGTCAGCCGGGACGCCTGGCGCGCGGCGGGCCGGCAGGGCCTCCTCGGCCTCGCCGTGCCGGAGGAGTACGGAGGCGGCGGCAACGACGACTTCCGCTACGCCGCCGTGCTGCACGAGGAGTTCACCCGCGCCGGCGCGCCCGGACTGGCGATCGGGCTGCACAACGACATCATCGGCCCGTACCTGACCTCCCTCGCCACGGACGAGCAGAAGCGCCGCTGGCTGCCCGGCTTCTGCACCGGCGAGACCATCACGGCCATCGCCATGACCGAGCCGGGCGCGGGCTCCGACCTGCAGGGCATCCGCACCACCGCCGAGGACCGCGGCGACCACTGGGTACTCAACGGCTCCAAGACCTTCATCTCCAACGGGATCCTCGCCGACCTGGTCGTCGTCGTCGCGAGGACCACCCCGGAGGGAGGTGCGCACGGCCTGTCGCTGCTCGTCGTCGAGCGCGGCATGGAGGGCTTCGAGCGCGGCCGGAACCTCGACAAGATCGGCCAGAAGTCCCAGGACACCGCCGAGCTGTTCTTCCACGACGTACGCGTCCCCAAGGAGAACCTCCTCGGCGAACTGAACGGCGCCTTCGTCCACCTGATGACCAACCTGGCGCAGGAGCGGATGGCGATAGCCGTCGCCGGGATCGCCGCCGCCGAGCACCTGCTGGAGATCACGACCGCGTACGTGAAGGAGCGGGAGGCGTTCGGACGGCCGCTCGCCAGGCTCCAGCACATCCGCTTCGAGATCGCCGAGCTCGCCACCGAATGCGCCGTCACCCGCGCTTTCCTCGACCGCTGCATCGCCGACCACGCGGCCGGCGAGCTGGACGCCGTGCACGCGTCCATGGCCAAGTGGTGGGCGACCGAGCTGCAGAAGCGCGCCGCCGACCGGTGCCTCCAGCTCCACGGCGGGTACGGCTACATGAACGAGTACCGCGTCGCCAGGGCGTTCACGGACGGCCGCATCCAGACCATCTACGGCGGGACGACCGAGATCATGAAGGAGATCATCGGCCGCTCCCTGCTCAGCTGACTCCACCTCCGCACACGGCCCACCCTCGTCGAAAGGCTCCAGACAGTGAGCACCGAAGCGTATGTGTACGACGCCATCCGTACCCCCCGGGGGCGCGGAAAGGCCAACGGCGCCCTGCACGGCACCAAGCCGATCGATCTCGTGGTCGGCCTGATCCACGAGATCGAGCGCCGGTTCCCCGGTCTCGACCCGGCCGCGATCGACGACATCGTGCTCGGCGTCGTCGGCCCGGTCGGCGACCAGGGCTCCGACATCGCCCGCATCGCGGCGATCGCCGCCGGACTGCCCGACACGGTCGCGGGCGTCCAGGAGAACCGCTTCTGCGCCTCCGGCCTCGAGGCCGTCAACATGGCCGCGATGAAGGTACGGTCCGGCTGGGAGGACCTCGTCCTCGCCGGCGGCGTCGAGTCGATGTCGCGCGTCCCCATGGCCTCCGACGGCGGGGCCTGGTTCGCCGACCCCCTGACCAACTACGACACCGGCTTCGTCCCCCAGGGCATCGGCGCCGACCTGATCGCCACCCTCGGCGGCTGGTCGCGCCGCGACGTCGACGAGTACGCCGCGCTGTCGCAGGAGCGCGCTGCCGCCGCGTGGAAGGACGGCCGCTTCGAGCGCTCGGTCGTCCCGGTCCGCGACCGCAACGGTCTCGTCGTCCTCGACCACGACGAGCACATGCGCCCCGGGACGACCGCCGACTCCCTCGCCGCGCTGAAGCCGTCCTTCGCGGACATCGGCGACCTCGGCGGCTTCGACGCCGTCGCGCTGCAGAAGTACCACTGGGTGGAGAAGATCGACCACGTCCACCACGCGGGCAACTCCTCGGGCATCGTCGACGGCGCCGCCCTCGTCACCATCGGCAGCAAGGAGGTCGGCGAGCGCTACGGCCTCACGCCGCGTGCCCGGATCGTCTCCGCCGCCGTCTCCGGCTCCGAGCCGACCATCATGCTCACCGGCCCCGCCCCCGCCACCCGCAAGGCGCTCGGCCGGGCCGGCCTGACCATCGACGACATCGACCTCGTCGAGATCAACGAGGCCTTCGCGGGCGTCGTCCTGCGCTTCGCCCAGGACATGGGCCTCTCGCTCGACAAGGTCAACGTCAACGGCGGCGCGATCGCCATGGGCCACCCGCTCGGCGCGACCGGCGCGATGATCCTCGGCACCCTCGTCGACGAACTGGAGCGCCAGGACAAGCGGTACGGCCTCGCCACCCTGTGCGTGGGCGGCGGCATGGGTATCGCCACCGTCGTCGAGCGTCTCTGACCACCCGTCCTTCCCGCCTTACGGAGCAGCCACCACCATGAGCGAGTCCACCACCATCCGCTGGGAACAGGACGAGACCGGCGTCGTCACCCTCGTCCTCGACGACCCCGACCAGTCCGCCAACACCATGAACGAGGCCTTCCGGGCCTCCATCACCGCGATCGCCGACCGCGTGGAGACCGAGCAGGACTCCATCCGCGGCATCGTCTTCACCTCCGCCAAGAAGACCTTCTTCGCCGGCGGCGACCTGAAGCTGATGATCCAGGCCGGTCCCGACGACGCGCGGTCCGTCTTCGAGGGCGGCATGGCCATCAAGCGCGCCCTGCGCCGTATCGAGACCATCGGCAAGCCCGTCGTCGCGGCCGTCAACGGCGCGGCGCTCGGCGGCGGTTACGAGATCGCCCTCGCCTGCCACCACCGCATCGCGCTCGACGTCCCCGGCTCCAAGATCGGCCTGCCCGAGGTCACCCTGGGCCTGCTGCCCGGCGGCGGCGGTGTCACCCGCACCGTACGGCTCATGGGCATCGCCGACGCCCTGCTGAAGGTGCTCATCCAGGGCACCCAGTACTCGCCGAAGCGCGCGCTGGAGAACGGCCTGGTCCACGAACTGGCCGCCACCCCCGAGGAGATGCTGGCCAAGGCGCGCGCCTTCATCGACGCCAACCCGGTCTCCCAGCAGCCGTGGGACGTCAAGGGCTACAAGATCCCCGGCGGTACCCCGTCGAACCCGAAGTTCGCCGCCAACCTGCCCGCCTTCCCCGCGAACCTGAAGAAGCAGACCGCGGGCGCCCCCTACCCGGCGCCGCGCAACATTCTCGCGGCCGCCGTCGAGGGCTCCCAGGTCGACTTCGAGACCGCGCAGGTCATCGAGTCCCGGTACTTCACCGAGCTGGTCACCGGCCAGACGTCGAAGAACATGACGCAGGCGTTCTTCTTCGACCTGCAGGCCGTCAACGCGGGCCGCAGCCGCCCCGACGGCATCGAGCCGCGCCCCGTCCGCAAGGTCGCCGTCCTCGGCGCGGGCATGATGGGCGCGGGCATCGCCTATTCCTGCGCCCTCGCCGGCATCGAGGTGGTCCTCAAGGACGTGTCGGCCGAGGCCGCCGCGAAGGGCAAGGGCTACTCGGAGAAGCTGTGCGCCAAGGCGGTGACGAGGGGCCGTACCACCCAGGAGAAGGCGGACGCGCTGCTCGCCCGCATCACGCCGACCGCGGAGGCGGCCGACCTCGCCGGCTGCGACGCCGTCATCGAGGCGGTGTTCGAGGACACGGCGCTCAAGCACAAGGTGTTCCAGGAGATCCAGGACGTCATCGAGCCCGACGCCCTCCTGTGCTCCAACACCTCCACGCTGCCCATCACCGTGCTCGCCGAAGGCGTCTCGCGTCCGGACGACTTCATCGGCCTGCACTTCTTCTCGCCGGTCGACAAGATGCCGCTCGTGGAGATCATCAAGGGCGAGCGCACCGGTGACGAGGCACTGGCCCGGGCGTTCGACCTGGTCCGCCGGATCAACAAGACGCCGATCGTCGTCAACGACTCCCGCGGTTTCTTCACCTCGCGGGTCATCGGCCAGTTCATCAACGAGGGTGTGGCGATGGTCGGAGAGGGCGTCGACCCCGTCTCCGTCGAGCAGGCCGCGGCCCAGGCCGGCTACCCGGCCAAGGTGCTCTCGCTCATGGACGAGCTGACCCTCACCCTGCCGCGCAAGATCCGCAACGAGACCAGGCGCGCGATCGAGGAGGCGGGCGGCACCTGGGCGGAGCACCCGGCGGAAGCGGTGATCGACCGGATGGTCGACGGGTTCGGCCGCACCGGCCGCAGCGGCGGCGCCGGTTTCTACGACTACGACGAGGACGGCAAGCGCACCGCGCTGTGGCCGGGCCTGCGCGAGCACTTCACCCGCGAGGACGCCGGGATCCCGTTCGAGGACATGCAGGAGCGCATGCTCTTCTCCGAGGCGCTGGACACCGTCCGCTGCCTCGAGGAGAACGTCCTCACCTCGGTCGCCGACGCCAACATCGGCTCCATCATGGGCATCGGCTTCCCGGCCTGGACGGGCGGTGTGCTGCAGTACATCAACGGCTACGAGGGGGGCCCCGCCGGCTTCGTGGCGCGCGCCCGTGAGCTGGCCGACCGGTACGGCGAGCGCTTCCAGCCGCCCGCGCTGCTGCTGGAGAAGGCGGAGCGGGGCGAGGTCTTCACCGACGCCTGACGCGCCCTGCCCCGATGAGGGCGGTGGAAGTCCTCGCCCGGCGGGTCGCGGCCACGGCTCCGACCCGCCGGGCACCGCGCCGAGGATCGTCTTCGACCGCGAGGACTGAGGACGCCGCCGACTTCACGGCCGGCGCCTCATCGTCGTGCGGTCCTGTCTGGCGTCCCCGCCGGTAGCTGCCGCCGTCCTTCGTGCGCGTCAGCAGACCCGCCAGGATCAGGTAGCGGCGCAGTCGTCGTGCACCGTCAGCAGCACGTCGTTGACCTCGCGCTCGGTGTAGTCGCGGTCCCGCTCGAAGAGCGTCTGCGCCAGGTGCGCGAGCACCTGCTCGCGCCGCGCGGCCTTGCGGGGGACGGTCGTCAGGCGACCCTCGCGGAACAGGGCGTGCACGCTGTGCGAGGTGCTGGTTCCTTGATCGGACATGCGGGGCAGCCTCGCGCACCGCCCGGCGCGCGGCAAGGCGTTTACGCGCTGCGCTCCGCGGGCCCGCCGGCGCCGAACGCCTCGCGCAGTTCCTCCCGCAGCGAGCGCTGGAACGCCGTCACCAGCGCCTGGATCACCATCGGCTGCATGTGCGCGGACAGCGACTTCATCGCGGCCACATGGTCCGGGTCCGACTCGCGCTCGCGGTAGGGGCCCCAGACCTCGTCGCGGAACAGGCGCGTCAGATCCTGTGCCGCGGCCCGGGCGTGGCCCAGCAGGACGGTGCGGGACGCGAGAATGGTCTCGTGCGCGATGGGCACGTCCAGCAGTTCGACGCCGAGGCGCAGCAGTGAGCCGTCGAGCCGGAACGCGTCCCTGTCGGTACGGTCCAGCACACCCATCGCGGCGAGCCGGTCCACGTCCTGCTCCGACAGCGGCCGGCCGGCCCGCCGCTCCAGCTCCTGCCGGGTCACCTCCTCGGCCGACTCGGGTGCCCACGAGGCGACCAGGGCGCGGTGGATGGCGAGGTCCTGGGCGCTCAGGTCGGCGGGCAACTGCTCCAGGTAGCGCTCGATGGCCGCCAGCGTCATGCCCTGGTGCTGGAGCTCCTCGATGAGAGCCAGCCGGGACAGGTGGTCGGAGCCGTAGTGCCCCACGCGGCGGGGGCCGATCACGGGCGGCGGCAGCAGACCGCGCGTGCTGTAGAAACGGATGGTGCGCACGGTGACCCCGGCGCGCGCGGCCAGTTCGTCGACGGTGAGCGTCGGCTCCTCGGTCTCGGTCGCCATGACCCTCCTTCTGCTGAACCGCACCGGTGCAACAGTATTGCTGTCTCACCATCGTTGTGAAAGCCGGGGCTTGAAGCGGGGCGTTGTCAGAGGTGCATCGTACGGTTGTGCCATGTCCGAGATCAGATACGTCCGGGGGGACGCCACCACGCCGCAGGGCAAAGGCGTCAAAGTGATCGCGCACGTGTGCAATGACATCGGGGGCTGGGGCAAGGGCTTCGTGCTCGCCCTCTCCCGCCGCTGGCCCGAGCCCGAGGCGGCCTACCGCCGCTGGCACCGGCAGCGCGCGGGAAACGACTTCGCACTGGGCGCGGCCCAGTTCGTCCAGGTCGGCCCGTACCTCTGGGTGGCCAACATGGTGGGCCAGCGGGGCGTGCGCACCGGCAGCAAAGGCGTCCCCGTGCGCTACGAGGCCATCGACACGGCGCTCGACGCCGTCGCCGGCAAGGCGCTGGAGCTGGGTGCCTCGGTCCACATGCCGCGCATCGGCTGCGGGCTGGCGGGCGGCACGTGGTCGCGGATCGAGCCGCTGATAGCCGCCCGGCTCACGGCACGGGGCATCGACGTCACCGTCTACGACCACGACTGACCGGCGGCGTCGTCCCCCGGGCGGCGATCTAGGATGGTCGGCGGCCTTCACGGGGGAGCACATGGCGACGACGACGTACTCACTGGTCAACACGGGACGGGGCGGCCTGCGGGGCGCGTACAAGGACCTGCCGCGAAGCGGCGGGCTGCCCATCATGATCGTGGCGAAGGAGGGCGGTGGCGCGCCGCGGCCTGTCGCCGTGCTGCAGCGCGACCACGGGGCGGGCGCGTTCCACGGTCACGGCACGGCACGCGAGTTCGTCCTCTGGTCCGGCGACGAGCGAGGCGAACTGCTCGCCAGGGTGACCACCGAATCCGTCACCGGCCCCCGGGCGGTCTACCGCGTCGACGACCCGGCCGGCACCGCCATCGGCCGCATCCGGATGCGCCGCGGATCACTCCTCGCGTTCCGCCGCACCCGCTGGACCGTCGAGCCCGCGAACGGCCGCCCCGCGCAGGGGGCGGCCGGGCGGCTGTTCTGGTGGGCGATGTGGTGGACGGTGTTCATGCCGTGGAACATCGTCGTGATCATCGGTTCCTTCACCGGCCTCGCCGAGGACCCGGTGACCTGCCCGCGACGGCTGACCCTGCGGGACGGGTCGGGCCGGGCTCCGCTGGTGTACCGGGGGATGCTCGACGAGTACCGGGCGGCGGCCGGCGTCTGGGACCCCCGGCTGGTGGCGGCCCTGGTGGGCATCCACCAGACGTACACCTCGGTCGCCGCGAGCGACGACACCGACTGGTACGCCAAGGGCTGAGCGTCCCGGCGCGACCCGCTCCGGACGCGATGCGGGGCGCGCCCACGGCCGGTGGGGACGCCCCGCTGTGACGAACCGAGGTCAGTAGACCGCGACCCCGTACGCGCTCAGCGCCTCGCGCACCGGCTGGTGCAGGGCCGAGCCGCTGGTGCCGGTGCAGCCGGAGCTGCCCGAGTGGATGCCCAGCGCCGTCGAGCCGGCGAAGTGGGCGCCACCGCTGTCACCGCCCGCGGAACAGGCCGTGGTGCGGACCAGGTTGTAGACCGGGCCGTCGCTGTAGTTCACGGTGACATTGACGGCGGTCACCGTGCCGCTGGTCACCTTCGTGGTGGAGCCGGACTTGCGCAGTGACTGGCCCACGATCGCGTCGGCCGCGGAGCTGATGTCCTGGTAGCTGCCGTTGTACAGGTTGACGTTCCCGGCGGGCGCCGAGCCGTCCGTGTAGCGGACGATGCCGTAGTCGTTGGCCGGGAAGCTGGTGCCCTCACGGGTGCCGATGGACGGCCCGCCGGAGGTGGCCGACCAGCTGCTCGCCGAGTTGGTGCAGTGTCCGGCCGTCAGGAAGTACCGGGTCGTCCCCTTCGAGACGTTGAAGGCCGCCGAGCAGCGGTAGCCGCCGCCGTAGATCGCGTCCCCGCCCGCCACCTCCTCGGTGAAGACGCCGGGCACACGCGTGATCCGCACACGGTCGCCGAGCGCTGCGGCGACCGTCTTCAGCCGGACCATGTCGCGCGCCGAGACCGACGAGTCGGCCTCGACCGCGACCTGGTTCGTCCGGGGGTCGATGCCCCACGAGGTGCCGGTGATCCGGGCCTTGGCCTGCAGGATGTCGATCGCGGACCGCAGCTGCGCCGCACTGCGCGAGACGAGCTCGGCGCGGGCGCCGGTCGCCCGTACCTGTTCGGCGGCCTCGGCGTCCGTCACCGTGACCACCAGTTCGCCGCTCGCGGCGTCGAGGTAGGAGCCGGCGGTGCGGTCGCCGAGGGCGCGTTCGAGCGAGCTGTGCTGGGCGTACTGGACGGCGGTCGCCGCGACGCCCGGGGCCGGACCGGCGGCCGGTACCGGGTGGTCGGCGGCCCCCGCCGTGGCGGAGCCGAGTCCGACGGCGGTGAGGGCCAGAAGGGCGGGAAGGCAGATGCGCGCGCGGAGCGTGCGTCTCATCAGGGCTTCTCCTTCTACGAGTCCGTGGGGGGCTTGCCGTGGGGACGGCAATATGGACTGGACCAGTCCGAACTGCGGACTCAATGTGGCATGGCCCTGACATCAGGACAAGGGTGCCGCCGCGCGCTTGCGCTTACTGGCTGGAGGCAGTCACCGGATAGTGGTCGGACAGGTTGGTGTACGTGTACGTGGTGCCCCAGCTGGAGACCGACCAGGGCGCACTCTCCTCCTTGATCACCTCATTGGTCCAGCCCGCGGGCCGCGCGTGCCCCGCCCGGTGCAGCACGTAGTCCAGATCCTCGCGCGGGTCGTCGGGGTAGCGTTCGGCGGCGATCGAGTTCTCCTGCGTGTCGAACGAGTACGGGTGCCCGGTCCGCGCGTCCGGCCCGGCGAAACCGCCGTCGGCGAGCATCCGCGTGTACTCCGGCGTACGGGAGTCGACGTTGAAGTCGCCTGCTATGATCACCTGTTCGGACGCCGGGATGTTCTTGGCGTCCAGGAACGCGTCCATCGCACGGAACTGACGGCTGCGCATTTCGGCCGCCTCACCCGCGTCGCACCCCGGGTCCGTCGACTGCGCGTGCGTACCCACGACGTGGACCCTCGTGCCGTTCACGTCGAGGACCGTGTAGACGAACCCCTTGTTGGAGTACCAGTCCGCACCGCAGGCGTCCTGGTAGACGTACTGCTCCTTGCGCACGATCGGCCACTTGCTCAGGACCGTGACACCGCCGTCCTCGGGCGTCGTCGCCGAGTACGCGCCGCTCGTCGCGTCCCAGCCGCCCCTGCTGCGGCCCATCACCGGCGTCTGGTGCGGATACCGGTCCGCCGCCCTGCCCTTGAGCGCGTCCGACGAGGAGTTGTCGAACGCCTCCTGGAGCACGACCACGTCGTGGCCCTGGAAGAAGGGAGCCGCGGGGACGGCGGCCGCCCGGTGGTCCTGGCCCCAGTTGGGGTAGAGCGACTTACTGAACAGGAACGTGTTGTACGTGAGCACCTTCAGTCGCGGGGTGTCCGCGGTGGGTGCGGCGACTGCCGACGGTGCGGTCGCGGCCAGGGTGGTGGCGGCGAGCACGGCGGTCAGGGCTGCGCCGGGGATGCGGCGGAGCGCGGAGTTCAGCACAGGATCTCCTGTTTCCGGTGGGGGTTCGGAGCCGGCCGTACGGCCGGCGCCGCACATCAAACCAGCAGAAGTTACCTCCAGGTAATAGGCGGGCGCCCACTTCCTTTCCCCAGGCGCAACGATTGGCTCCGTTCTCCGCTCCGTGCCCCGATCCGTACCTGGGCGCCCCGTACTTCGCTCGGTTGGCATGGCGAACGCAGGGCATGCGTCGCCAGGCATACGGCCATGCGCATCGCGCGAGCTGCTCATCACCGAGCGGCCGATCGCCCTGTCGCCCGCTCCGCAGACGAAGGCCCAGGCCAGGGAGATGATCCCCAACCTGGGCCCTCGGGGTGAAGCCGGTCATCTCCCGACGGGGAGCGGAGCGCGGCTCCGGTGTGGGCAGTCAACGCTGGGCTGTGGAGCGCGCCTTCGCCCATCTGCACTCGTTCCGCCGCCTGCGGATGCGGTGGGAGATCCGCGACGACATCCATGAAGCCTTCCTCACGCTCGGATGCGCACTGATCTGCTGGCGCCGACTGATTCAGCTGGGGCAGAGCTGTCCGTAACAGGTCTTCATCAAGGCACCCCGCCGCGCACAGCGCGGCCCGTCCGCCCGGGCCTGCGCTCCTGTCTCCGCCCCGCTCCGGGCCCCGGCTCTGTCGGCCGCGCGACTCGAAGACCGGGCCCACATCGGGCTTGAGCGGGCAGGTCATCTCTCGCCCCATGGCAGCCCCGACCGAAGCCGCTACACCGACCTCTCTGTAGAGTGCAGCGCCACGGTGACTGACGCGGACGGCGGAGCGGGGAGAAGCACGGCATTGTGGGATGACCTCGTTGCCCAGTACGCGTGGGCTGATGCAGACGAGCCGGAGGCCTACACCTTCTCCGTGATCTCGGGGAAGACCGAGGACGACGTGATCCGCGCTTTCGGCGGTGATCCGGCAGCGTCTCGGATGATGACATTCGCTGAAGCGGTCGACGAACAGGTCAGTCACCCCTACCCCGACGACGAACTACTGCGCGTCGTTACCGTCGGGAAGCACGTCATCGCCATTGAGTGGGGTTACCACGGCAGCATTCCGGAGATCGCCAGGCGAGCCTCGCTGGACGGCGGCGAGTTCTTCAGCGTGCACCGGAACATCAACGCCCGCTATCAGGTCATGCATGCAGTCGATGGCCGAGTGGACGGTATGTTCGATCCCTTTGGCCTGGAGGACGCGACCTGGATGGACCGCCAGCTGGAGGTCCCCGCCTGGGCGGAAGACGTCGCGTTTCGCATGGAGACGCTGTGCGCCGAATCCTTTGCGCTGATGGAACGCATGATGGGTGTTCCAGTCGATCCCGCTTGGATGGACGCCTCGCTCCGTTCCACCCTCCTTGCCTCACCTGACACGCTCTTCAGTGACCCGAAGGCGGCGTGGTCCCCGTGACTGCCGACGCAGCGGCGGAGCGCATGATGCTCCCGGCGGACTGCGGATGACATCAACGGCTGACACCAACGCCAGCGAATCGGAGCGTTCTCCTGCGATCACTTCCAGGTGGCGGGCCGCAGGTATCGACGGCTTCCCGTGGCGAAGCGGGGCTCTCGGACCGACCTGATAAGGATGAGGCCACAGGATCAATCCTGCGGCCGGCCAGGGGCCTCAACCTGACAGGAGGGCCTCTGGCTTGCCTGGGCCATGGAGAGTCCACCGAACTCGACACGTGGCCGCGCTCACTGGTCCACCTGCCCCCTACCAGCCGTTCGAGTTCTCCAGTAGGCCATGCCCTCCGCGCCGAAGCCGGCCACCACGAGCATGAACGCCAGCCAGAAGAGCGGCGTGCTCTGCCACTCCAAGCCACCAAGCAGCGCGGCCACACCGAGGGAAGGCAGAAAGACCGCGACAGCGGTCCACCACTGGCCCTTGCGAGCCTGGAAAATCGCAGAGACCGACGCGAGCACGAAGAGCAGCGTCGTCACTGCCGCTGGTATCCACATAGCGGCAGTCTGCCGTGCCCTGCCCTTGCCCCTCGCAAGCAATGCTCATGACCTGTGGACCGGCCTCGGGTTGGACGCCGAGGAGCATGCGGCCGCCGCGGTCGAGGCGTTCGCCAAGCAGTACGGGAC
The DNA here is from genome assembly GCF_053591895.1 of Streptomyces sp. NPDC002867. Classification (NCBI taxonomy): domain Bacteria; kingdom Bacillati; phylum Actinomycetota; class Actinomycetes; order Kitasatosporales; family Streptomycetaceae; genus Streptomyces; species Streptomyces sp. NPDC002867. The sequence goes on from NZ_JBSFUR010000008.1 coordinate 141,552, forward strand.
GAAGCTTCCCAAGGCCGTCAGACGAACATGTCCGAACGTTCGGGCGTAAGGACGAAGGCGAACTGATCGCCGCCGCTGTTGTCGCCGAAGAACAGCAGCGGATCAAAGGGCATGTACAGGCCCGGGAAGCGTATTGGGGGACCAGAACAGGAGGTTCTGGTCCACGATCCGATCCAGGGACCAGACGACGCCGGTCCCGTACTCGCTGACTACCCCGTTCGTCTCCCTCAGCAGGGCGCTCAGTTGCGCCGGCAAGACGCGCCCAAGGCGCCGCTCCGCCTCAGCCAGAGCGGTCGCGTGCACGGGTGCCCGGAACTCGACGTCAGGCGAGGCTCCGGCAGCGGCTTCCTTCCACATAGGCGGAGCTCAGGCGGAAGGTCGGACCGCTCCGGGCGCTGGTGCTGTACAGCAGCGCCGTACCGCAGCCCCGACATCCCCCGGTCCGTTTCACGGGGTGGTGAGTCACACTGGAAGGTGACCGTCACACCGGGAAACCGGACCCCGGCACCACCTGGAGAACCCCATGAGCAGGGCCGCAGCACCCGTCGACCCGCCCCCGCCCGGCGGGGTGCTGTGGAGCCTCGCCGGGGATGTGCGGGCCCTGCTGATGCTTCCCGCCGCGCTCACGCTCCAGGTCGCTCACCCGGCCGTCGGCGCGGGCGTCGACGAGCACTCCGTCTTCCGCACCGACCCCTGGGGCCGCGGCGAACGCTCCCTGCGCTCGCTCCAGCTGTGGATCTACGGCGGCGAGGAAGCGGCCACCGAGGGCCGGCGGCTGCGCGCGCTGCACCGCACCATCCAGGGCACCGACGCCCACGGCCGCCGCTACCACGCCCTCGACCCCGCCCACTACTCCTGGGTCCACGCCACCGGCTTCCCCGTCTACCGGCACGCCGCCCGCTACCTGGTGCGCCCGCTCACCGAGGCCGAGGAGCGGCAGCTGTACGCCGAGTGGCTCCAGGTCGGCCGCGTCCTCGGCATCCACGACCGGGACATGCCGCAGAGCATCGAGGAGTTCTGGCCCTACTACCGCAAGGTGCTCGCCGACGAGCTGGAGGCGACCGTCGTCGTACGCGAACTCGTCGACGTGCACCAGCGGGTGCCGCCTCCCGACCGGGGCCCGCTGCTCCTGCGGCTCGTCCTGCGGACCCTGTGGCCCGTGCTGCTGCCGCCGCTCGCCCGCTTCCGCCGCTTCATGACCGTCGGGCTGATGCCGCCCGACGCCCGCGAGGCCATCGGCCTGGACTGGACGGACGAACAGGAGCGCGCCCTGCGCCGGTTCGGCCGCGTCGTCCGGGTCCTGGTGCCCCTGCTCCCCGAGCGGCTGCGCTACCTGCCGCTCGCCCGGCGGGCCCGGCGCGAGGTCCGCCGGGCCGGCCGGCTCAGGAGCTCAGTCCGTCGCGCGCGATGACGTCCGCGTACCAGTGCGCACTGTCCTTGAACGTGCGCCGCTGGGTCGCGAAGTCCACGTGCACGATGCCGAACCGCTTGCTGTAGCCGTAGGCCCACTCGAAGTTGTCCAGCAGCGACCACAGGAAGTAGCCCCGCACGTCGGCGCCGGCCTCGATCGCCCGGTGCACCGCGGCGAGGTGCGCGCGCAGATAGGCCACCCGCTCCGGGTCCTTGACCGCCCCGGACGGGTCGGCGTAGTCGTCGTAGGCGGCCCCGTTCTCGGTGATCACCAGCGGCACGTCCGGCAGGTCGTCGCGCAGCCGGGTCAGCAGCTCGTACAGACCCTCCGCGTCCACGGGCCAGTCCATCGCGGTGCGCGGGCCGGGCGCCGGCAGGAAGCGCACGTGCTCCTCGGCGCCCGCCCACGGCGACGGCGCCGGCGACGAACCGGCGGCGACGACGGTGGGGGAGTAGTAGTTGATGCCCAGCGAGTCGACCGGCGCCGACGCCGCCTCCAGATCCCCGTCCCGCACGAACGACCAGTCCGTGACGGGCGCGGTGTCGCGGACCAGGTCCTCAGGAAGCCGGCCGTGGAACACCGGGTCGAGGAAGATCCGGTTGCCGACCGCGTCGATCCGGCGCGCCGCGTCGGCGTCCGCGGCGGAGTCCGAAAGGGGCCGCACCGCGTGGAGGTTGAGCGTGAGCGACACCTCGCACTGCGCGGGCAGCCGGGAGCGGAGCTCCCGCACCGCCCACCCGTGCGCCAGGTTGAAGTGGTGGGCGGCGCGCAGCGAGGCGAGCGGGCTGGTGCGGCCCGGAGCGTGCACCCCGTTGCCGTATCCGAGGAAGGCGGCGCACCACGGCTCGTTGAGCGTCGTCCAGGTCGCCACCCGGTCACCGAGCGCCCCGGCGACGATCCCCGCGTACTCGCCGAAACGCTGCGCCGTCTCGCGCTGCGGCCAGCCGCCGGCGTCCTCGAGCTCCTGCGGCAGGTCCCAGTGGTAGAGCGTGGCCACCGGCCGGATGCCGGAGGCGAGCAGCTCGTCGACGAGCCTGCGGTAGAAGTCCAGCCCCTTCTGCACGGCCGGCCCGCGGCCGGTGGGCTGCACCCGCGGCCAGGCGATCGAGAAGCGGTAGTCCGTGACGCCGAGCCGTCTCATGAGCGCGATGTCCTCGCTCACGCGGTGGTAGTGGTCGGCGGCGATGTCGCCGGTGTCGCCGTTGCGAACCTTGCCCGGGATGCGGCTGAACGTGTCCCAGATGGACGGGGTGCGCCCGTCCTCGGCTGCCGCACCCTCGATCTGGTACGCCGCTGTGGCGGTGCCCCAGCGGAAGCCCGCCGGGAACCGGAGCGTCGCCGTCGTGTCGGGGCGTGCGTCGAGTGCGGTCATGAGGATGGAACTCCCAGGAGTGAGACGTCGTACGAGAGGGAAGTCGCGAGGTCAGCCCTTGACCGCGCCCTGCATGATGCCGCCGACGATCTGCCGGCCCAGGAGCCCGAAGACCAGCAGCACCGGCAGCGTGCCGAGCAGGGTGCCCGCCATGATCACGGACTGGTCGTGGACATAGCCGCCGCCGAGCTGGCGCAGCGCGACCTGGACGGTCGGCTCCTGCGAGGAGAGGGCGACGATCGGCCAGAAGAAGTCGTTCCAGGCGGCCATGAAGGTCAGCATGCCCAGCACGGCCATTCCCGGCCGGGCGACGGGCACCACGATCGACCAGAAGATCCTGGCCGTGGAGGCCCCGTCCACCCGAGCGGCCTCGATCAGCTCGTCCGGCAGGGACTGGACCAGGAACTGCCGCATGAAGAACACCCCGAAGGCGGAGACCAGTCCGGGCAGGATCACGGCCTGCAACTGGTTCACCCACTGGAGTTCGGCGATCAGCATGAACAGCGGGATGACGCCGAGCTGCGGCGGGATCATCATCGTGCCGACCGTGACGGCGAGCAGCGCCCCCCGGCCCCGGAAGCGCAGTTTGGCGAAGGCGAACCCGGCAAGCGTGCAGCACAGGACCGTGCCGACGGTGATCGAGGAGGACACGACGAAGGAGTTGATCAGCGCCTTGCCGATGTCGGCCTCCTCCATCACCGCCTCGAAGTTGTGGATCAGGCGGGAGCCGGGCAGCAGCGTCGGGGGCACCTTGGCCAGGTCGGCGTTGGACCGGCTGGCCGCGACGATGGTCCAGTAGAACGGGAAGGCGGAGACGAGGACCGCGAGGATCAGGATCGCGTGGGCGAGCTTCCCGCCGTGCATCGTGCGGCCGGCGCCGGGCCGGCCCCGCCGGCGCTTCCGCTCCCTGGGCGTCGTGGTGGCCGGCTGCTTCACCGGCGGCTCGGCGAGCGCGGTCATCGGCCGGCCTCCTTGCGGGAACGGCGGCGCGCGACCAGGGCGTTGACCCCGACCAGCACCAGGATCAGCAGGAACATCACCCAGGCGATGGCGGCGGCCCGGCCCAGGTGGAAGAAGCCCCAGCCCTGCTCGTACATGTACAGGCCGAGCGTCTGGTACTGGTGCGAGATGCCGCCGGAGACGGAGCCCTCGAACAGCAGCGGCTCGCCGAAGAGCTGGGTGGCGCCGATGGTGGAGACGATGACGGTGAAGACGATCGTGGGCCGCAGGCCCGGCAGCGTCACGTGGAAGAACTGCCGCCAGCGCGACGCCCCGTCCATCTCGGCCGCCTCGTACAGCTCGCCCGGGATGGACTGCATGCCCGCGAGGTAGATCAGCGCGTTGTAGCCCGTCCAGCGCCAGACGACGATGGTGGAGACGGCGATCTGCGAGGCGAGCGTCCCGGTCTGCCAGTCGACGGGGGAGATGCCGACGAGCCCCAGGACGTAGTTGACGAGGCCGAAGTCGCGGCCGAAGAGCTGGGCGAAGACGAGCGTGGCCGCGGCCACCGAGGTGGCGTACGGCAGGAGCATCGCCGTGCGCAGGAACGTCCGTCCGCGCAGGCGGTAGTTGAGCAGGTGCGCCAGGCCCAGGGCCATCACCAGCTGCGGCACCGTGGACAGCACCCCGATGGTGAACGTGTTGCGCAGCGAGGTCCAGAAGAACTCGTCGCCCAGCAGCGCGGTGTAGTTGCCGAGCCCGCGCCACTCCATCTCGCCGGGGGTCTGGAGCTCCACCCGGTAGAGCGACACGAACGCCGTGTAGAGGAGCGGGAAGAGGCCGAAGGCGGCGAAGAGCGTGAAGAACGGGGCGATGTAGGCGTACGGCGAGACCTTGCGCCAGGCGCGCCGCACGGCCGGCGGCCTGGGCGGCGCATACGGTTTCGCGGGAGCGGTGAGGGTCACGGTGCGGCCCTTCGGAGGGAGTCGGTACGGGGCGGGGCCCAGGGGGTGTCCGGGCCCGGTCCGGGGCGGGGGGAGGCCAGGGACCGGGCCCGGAGCTGTGGGTGTCAGCCGATGGTGTTGTCGACGCCCTTCTTCGCGTTCGACCATGCCTTGTCGGGTGAGGTGCCCTTGCGCTCGATCTCGCTCAGCGCGTTGGTGATCTGCTGGTTCACGTTCTGGTCGTGGACTCCGAGCACCTGGACCGGTGCGGCCTTCGCCGCGTCACCGAAGATCCGCCCGATGGGGGCGTCCGAGAAGTACGGGTCCTTCGCGTCGGCGACCTGGTCGATGGCGCCCGTCGCCGAGGGGAAGTTGCCCTGCTTGCGGAAGAGCTTGGCCTGCTGCTCGGGGGCGGTGAGCCACTCGATCAGCTCGTACGCCTCCTTCTTGTGCTTCGCGGCGCGCGGGATCGACAGGTAGGAGCCGCCCCAGTTGCCGGCGCCGCCGGGCAGCTTCGCGATGTCCCACTTGCCCTTGCCGCCGTCACCGGCCTGGCCCTTGATGTAGCCGAGCATCCAGGCGGGGCACGGGATGGTGGCGAAGGAACCGGCGGCGAAGGCCTGGTTCCACTGCGGGGACCACTGGTCGAGCTCGGCGCTCAGTCCGTCCTGCGCTGCCTCGACGGAGGTGTCCCAGGCGGCCTTGATGGCGGGGTTGGTCTCCCAGATCAGCTTCCCGGAGGAGTCGTAGTAACGCTCCTTCTCCTGGCCGATCATGATGGAGAACAGGCTGCCGACACTGTCCAGCCAGGCGCTCTTGGCCGGCGCCTTCTCCTTGTACTGCCGGCCCAGCTCCAGGTAGCCCTCCCACGTCGACCACTTCTTCGCGAGCTCCTCGCGATCCGTGGGCAGTCCGGCCTCGGCGAACAGGTCGGTGCGGTAGCACATGGCCTCGGGCCCGACGTCCGTGCCGAGCCCCAGCACCTGGCCGTCCTTGCCGGTCGCGGCCGCCCACTTGGCCTCGGCGAACCGGTCCTCGAGCTTGTCCGCGCCATGCCTCCTCAGGTCCTCGAACTTGTCTGCCTGCTGCTGGGTGACCGACGCGATCCGCCCCACCTCGATGCCCTGGACGTCGGCGAGACCGCCGCCGCCGGCCAGCCGGGTCTGGAGCGACTTCCAGTAGTCGGCCTCGTCCTCGGTGTCCGTCTGCTTGATCGTGACGTCCGGGTGGAGCTTCTCGTACTCGGCGTAGAGCCCGGCCTCCTTGTAGCCGAAGGATCCGAACAGGTCGACGGTGAGCGTGACCTTTCCGCCCGCGCTGTCGGCGGCGCCGTCGGACGAACCTCCGCAGGCGGCGAGCAGTGCCCCGGCGAGCGCGACCGCACCCAGTCGGACGGCGGCCCTCTTGGCGGCTCGGGCTATGGGCATGGGAAGCCTCCCTTGGCTTCGGGGTGGAGCGAGAGCGCGGGTGGTCGGTACCGCGTGAGAGCGCTCTCAGATCTGCGACTGGAGCGTGCCCGCTCCGTACTCGCCCCGTCAATAGTCGAAGGCGTAACGGCTTGGACTCGGGCCCAAGTCCCTTCTGTGTCTCATCTATTGACACGTGCGTTTCAGGAGTTTTACGTTTCGGCCACCTGAGAGCGCTCTCGGCCCCCCAATCCATGATGACGTGAGGTGCCGTCCATGCCAGCCCCCCGCACCGGACCAGCTGCCGCGCTGGTCCTGGCCACCACCCTGGCCGCCGTCGGACTCGGCCCCGCCGCCGCACCCGCGGCCGCCGCCACCGTCCCCGTAGGCTCCGGCAGTTACTCCGACACCCGCCCCGCCGGCACGTCCGGCCCCACCACCAACACCGGCACACCGGTCACCCCCAAGGTCACCGCCGCGGCCTCGGTCCGGCCGGTGCCCACCAACGACTGGTGGTCCTCCCTCGCCTTCCAGCGCTACGGCGACAACCCGTACTCGACCCCCATGTACGGCCACCCGCTCACCTACCAGGCCACCGCCGGCGGCCTGGACGTCGGCTACCCCACCGCCCCCGCGATCGTCGGCGACGGCCGCCAGTACGAGTTCGCCCACAAGCGGGACCTGACCATCGGCCTCGCCGGGCTCAACTCGCCCGACACCAAGGCCGACGACTGGTCCGACTGGACCGTGACCCCCTACTGGTCGGACGGCGCCCGCACGCTGCGCACCACCATCGGGCACGGCCTGCCCTTCGTGTACGCCAAGGGCACCGGCGCGAACGCGCAGATCACCACGGCCGCCGCCCCCACCGTCTTCGCCGACCAGGGCAACGTCCTCGGCATCACCGTCGCCGGCCACCACTACGCCCTGTTCGCGCCCACCGGCAGCGACTGGAACGTCTCCGGGTCCACGATCAGCGCGGGCCTCGGCGGCAAGGACTACTTCTCCCTCGCCGTCCTGCCCTCCACCGACGCCCTCGCGACGTACAAGAAGTACGCCTACAGCTTCGTCACCGGATCGAAGGTCGCCTGGAACTACACAGGTGGCACGGTGCGGGCCACGTACACGCTCACCACCGAGGCCAGGGAGGGCAGCGAACGCGGCACGCTCCAGGCCCTGTACCGCCACCAGTGGCTCCACACCACCGACCCGCTCACCCCGTACGCGTACGTCTCGCCGCGCGGCACCATGAAGGTCCGCGAGGGCGCGTCGTTCACCACCTCCCAGAAGGCGTCCGGGGTGCTGCCCGCCCTGCCGAAGTCCAACGGTGTGGACGCGGCACGCCTGCGTGGATACCTCCACGAGGTCGTGAACGCCTCCGACCCGTTCTCCGGGGCCACCGACACGTACTGGACCGGCAAGGCGCTCGGCCGTCTCGCCCAGCTCGTGCCGGTCGCCGACCAGATCGGCGAGAGCGCCGTCCGCGACCGGCTCATCGGCCTGATCAAGGGCAGGCTCCAGGAGTGGTTCACCACGGGCGGCGCGTCGGAGTTCTCGTACGACAGGAACTGGCGGACGCTGACCGGCTACCCGGCCTCCTACGGCAGCGACACCGAGCTCAACGACCACCACTTCCACTACGGCTACTACGTCTACGCGGCGGCCGTCGTCGCCCAGTACGACCAGGGATGGGCCGCCGACTCCGCGTGGGGCGGCATGGTGAAGACCCTGGTCCGCGACACCGCCAACCCCAGCCGCACCGACACCGCCTTCCCCTTCCTGCGCGGCTTCGACGTGTACGCGGGGCACAGCTGGGCGTCCGGCCACCAGGGCTTCGCCGCGGGCAACAACCAGGAGTCGTCCTCGGAGTCCACCAACCTCAGCGCCGCACTGGTCCTGTGGGGCTCGGCGACCGGCGACACCGCGCTGCGCGACCTCGGCACGTACCTGCTGACGACGGAGGCGGAGTCGATCGCGCAGTACTGGTTCGACGCCGACGAGCAGGTCTTTCCTGCCTCGTTCGGCCATGACACGGCCGGCATGGTGTGGGGCAGCGGCGCCGCGTACGCCACCTGGTGGACCGCGAACCCGGAGGAGATCCACGGCATCAACGTGCTGCCCGTGACCGGCGGTTCACTGCACCTGGGCGGCGAGAAGGCGGCCATCCGGCGCAACATCGCCGAGATGGAACGGGAGAACGGCGGCCCGGCCGTCGAATGGCGCGACATCCTCTGGGAGTTCCAGTCGCTCGCCGACCCGGCGGCCGCCCGGTCGAAGTGGGACGCGGGTCACGCCGGCTACACCCCCGAGCAGGGCGAGTCCAAGGCCCACACGTACCACTGGATCAGCACGCTGGACACCCTCGGCGCCCCGGACGCCACCGTGACCGGCGACATCCCGACGTCGGCCGTCTTCACCAAGGGCACGGTACGGACGTACGCGGCGCACAACCACGGGACGACGGCCCGCACCGTGACCTTCTCCGACGGCAAAACCCTGTCCGTACCGGCCCGGTCGACCGCGACCGGCACCGGGAGCGGCGGCGACCCGGATCCCCAGCCGCCCACGGGCAACACGTTCCAGCTGCGCAGCGGAGGCACCCTGACGACGGCTACCGGCGGCACGCCGGGCAGCGACACGATCGCGTCCGCGGACGGCGCCAACCACGACGGCACCCCGTACCGGCCGCTGGTCTACGAGGTCCGCGGCGTGACCGGCACGCTCAGGCCCGGCGCCTCGACCGCCTTCCGGCTGCCGGTGGACGCAGGCACCACGGTGGGCCTCGGCCAGCAGGCCCGTGTCAGCTACGACCTCACCGGTGACGGCACCTTCGAGCGGACCGAGACGTACCACTACTTCGCCACCGACCCCGTCACGGGCTGGGAGGAGTACGCGCAGTCGCGCGGGCTCAAGTCGGCTACGGGCACGCTCGGCAACCTCGCCGGCGGCACCGTACGGCTGGAGGTGTGGAGCGCGATCGGCAACGGCACGTCCAGGCTCCGGACCGGGACGGACACCTCCGTGCTGGTGATCCCCTACGGCTGACGGACCGCACGAGAGGCGGCGGGCGCCGGAGATCAGGCCGACGCCCGCCGCACCAGTGCGGTCGGCGTGATGACGGACGCGGGGGTGTCGCTCCCGCCCTCGTTCAGCAGCCGCATCAGGAGCCGGACCATCAGCCGGCCCATGCCCTCGATGTCCTGGCGCACGGTGGTCAGCGCCGGCCGGGTCGTCGCGACGACGGACTCCATGTCGTCGAAGCCGACGACCGCCACGTCCTCGGGCACCCGCACCCCCCGCTCGCGCAGCGTCCGCAGGGCGCCCGACGCCATCAGGTCGTTGGCGACGAACACGCCGTCCACGTCCGGGCGGCTGTCCAGCAGCTCGGCCATCGCGCGGGCCCCGCTCTCCTCGGTGAAGTCGCCCTGGCGGATCAGGCCGGGATCGGCGTCGACCAGCACGTCGCGGTACCCGTCGACGCGGTCGAGCGCGGAGGTCTGGTCGCGGGGGCCCGCGATGTGGGCGATGGACGTGCGCCCGAGCGAGACGAGATGGCGCACGGCCTCGCGCGCCCCGCCCCGGTTGTCGCAGTCGACGTACGGCACGTCGGGAGAGGAACCGGTGACGGGCCGGCCGCCGAAGACGGTGGGGATCCTGGCGCGGCCGATCACGGCGGGCAGCTCGTCGTCGTTGTGCAGCGAGAACGCGAGCGCGCCGTCGACATGGCCGCCGCCGAGGTAGCGGGCGATGCGGTCGTGATCGCCGGGGCCCTCCACCCACAGCAGCACGAGCTGCGAGTCGTGCGCGGTCAGCTCACGGCTGATCCCGCGCACCTGCTGCTCGAAGAACGGGTCGGAGAAGATCCGGAACTCCGGCTCCGCAATGATCACGGCCACCGCGCCGTTGCGCCGGGTGACCAGGGTGCGGGCCGCGTGGTTGGGCACGTAGCCCAGCTCCTCCACCGCCTGGCGCACCTTGTCGACCAGGGGAGCCCGCACTCCGGCACCGCCGTTGACGACCCGGGAGGCCGTGGCCCGTGAGACCCCGGCGCGCGCGGCGACGGCTTCCAGCGTGGGACGGGACCCTGCGGTCTGCTCGGGCAAGGCGGGCGCTCCTTGTGTCTGCTCCGTCGGCTGCGAGCCCTGACGCCGCTCAGGATAACTCCTGGCCCGCATGCCTGAGAGCGCTCCCACCGAGGGTCGTCCGTACGGGCCCGGCGCGGGCGTCATCGGCGGCACCAACTCCTGCGCCGACGCCGAGGACGCGCGGTCACCACCGCGCGCCGTGCCGCCTGCCCCGCCAACGCTCGACGCCGCCACGCGGTGCGCCGGCACCGGGTGCACCGCCCTGGCCGCCCGGCGCCGCCGACGGTGCACGCGGCCCGGGGGCCGGCCGGTCCCACCGGCGATGCCGCCGGAACTCCGCGCCGGCAGGCGCCCGGCACGGCCGGCGCCTGCCGGCGTCGTCGGCCCGGCCCGAACGCGCCGGTGCCCCGCGGACCGTGGGCCGCGGGGCACCGAGCCGCCACCGTCAGTGGTCGTGAGCGTGACCCTGCTCGTGCTCGTGGATCGTGTTCGTCTCCGCGATCTTCTTCCAGGACTTCGGCTGCGCCGGCCGGGCCGCGTCACCCTGAGCGATCCGCGCCCCGGCCGCCGCCCGGGCGGCCGGCTTCGCGGGCTCGTACAGCCACGTCTCGAACAGGGCGCCCAGCGGCCTGCCGGAGATCCGCTCCGCGTACGCGACGAAGTCGCCCACCTTGGCGTTGCCGTACGCACGCTCCGCCGGCCAGCCCTTGAGGATCGCGAAGAAGTCCTCGTCGCCGATCTCGTTCCGCAGCGCCTGCAGCGCCAGCGCGCCCCGGTCGTAGACGGCGATGTGGAACTGGTTGTCCGGGCCCGGGTCGCCCGGCTTCACCGTCCAGAACGGATCGTCGGCCGCCCGCGTCGCGTAGACGTGGTCCGCCAGCTCCTGCGCGGTGCCCTCACCCTCCTTCTCGGACCACAGCCACTGGCTGTAGCGGGCGAAGCCCTCGTTGACCCAGATGTCCTTCCAGCCGTCCACCGAGACGCTGTCGCCGTACCACTGGTGCGCCATCTCGTGCACGACCACGGAGACGTTGGCGCCGTTCGCGAACTGCCGCGGGCTGTAGAACGGACGGGTCTGCGTCTCCAGCGCGTAGCCGCTCTTCACGTTCGGCACGTAACCGCCGATCGCGTTGAACGGGTAGGGGCCGAAGATCTCGGTCAGCCACTCGGTGACCTCGGCGGTCCGCTCGATGCTGGCCCGTGCCGCACCCGCGTTGTCGCCGAGGTCCTTGCTGTACGCGTTGAGGACCGGCAGCCCGTCGGCGGTCTTGTCGGTCGTGATGTCGAACCTGCCGACGGCGAGCGTCGCCAGGTACGACGCCTGCGGCTTGTTGGAGCGCCAGCTGAAACGCGTCCAGCCCAGCCGCGAACTCTGCGAGACGAGAACGCCGTTGCTGATGGCCTGGGTGCCGTCCGGGACCGCGACCGAGATGTCGTACGTCGCCTTGTCCAGCGGATGGTCGTTGCTCGGGAACCACCACACCGCCGACTCGGGCTCCTGCGCGGCGACTCCGCCGTCCGGGGTGCGGTGCCAGGCGGTGTAGCCGCCGATGCTGAGCTCGGACGGCTTGCCCGCGTACCGGACGGTGACGGAGACCGGCCGGCCCTTCTCCAGCGGCGTCACCGGAGTGATCTCCAGCTCGTGGTCGCCGCTCGCCGTGAACGAGGCCTTCCTGCCGTTCACGCGCACCTCGTCGACGGACAGCCCGAAGTCGAGGTTGAAGCGGCTCAGGCGCTGCGTGGCGGTGGCGAGGATCGTCGCCGTCCCCTTCAGCAGGTCCGTCTGCGGCTGGTATGTGAGCCTCAGGTCGTAGTGGGAGACGTCGTAGCCGCCGTTCCCGGCTGCCGGGTAGTAGGGGTCGCCGATGCCCGGGGCCCCGACCGACGTGTTTGCGGCCGATGCCGGGATCGCCAGCAGAAGCGTGGCCGCGAGCGCGCTCGGGACGATGAGTCTGCGGTGCACAGGAGCTCCAAGTCGTAGGGACTAACGATCTCCTGGACTCTACGCACGGCCGGAGCCACCGGTCAGGAGCGAAGCTCGGCCTTTCATGCGACTGCCATCCGGCCGGCACACGACGGCCGGGCGCCCACCGTGCCCGGGACCGCGGCCCGCGGCCCGCGGACTGAGTATGTACAAGCACCCGATGGGCTGGCTGAACCGCGACGAGGCGCGGATCGCGCTCGGGAGTCGGGCATCGAGCCAGTGCCACATCTGCCGACCCGAGACCGGGGTGGCCTAGGCCTGTTGCGAAAGCGGATCACGGCCGTGGATGATCAGGGAATTCGACACCGAGGGGGCGACGTGCGATTTGCCGATGGTCCGAGCGTGCACTGTGATGTTCATGTCCGGGCAGCCGTGCCGCGGGTCTGGGAGCTGGTGACCGACATTCGTCTGCCTGCCCGGCTCAGCCCGGAGCTGCAGCGCGTCGCGTGGCTCGATGGCGCGGACCGGCCTCTGGTGGGTGCGCGCTTCGAGGGCTACAACCATCACCAGCAGCTCGGCGAGTGGCGGACCGTCTCCCATGTGGTCGAGCTGGACGAACAACGGGTGTTCGCCTGGGCTGTCACGGATGCGGACGGCCGGTACGGAGAACCGACGCTGGACCCGGCGAAATCCATGGCGTCCTGGCGCTACGAACTCGAGGCCGAGGACGGGGGCACCCGGCTGCGGCAGTCGGCCCTCATCGGGCCGGGCCGCAGCGGAGTCACACTGGCCCTCGATCGCCGGCCGGACCGGGAGGCGGAGATCATTGCCTTCCGCCTGAAGGAGCTGAGCGCCGGCATGGAGGCCACCCTTTGCGGCATCAAGAAGCTTGCGGAGGAAGCCGGCTGAGGACCGGTTGCGGGGTGTCACAGCCATGCGTCGATGGCAGCGACAAGGACGGTTGCCTCGTAGCGGACGCCGGCTTGTCGTACCTCGTGGCCACAGCTCGTTCCCCATTGAGGCGGTTGATGCCACACTCCACCGCGTGCCGCCTTCCACCAGCCCGTGGCAAGGTACGGGGCGAGCACGTCCAGGGCTTCATCCCGCCGGTCTTGGTCGACGAGGATGCGCACCCACGCCTGGGCACAGAACCAGTCGCCGCCACGCGCCTGAGGTTCGACTTCGCCGAGATGACCATGGTCGACGAGCCAGGAGACCAGATGAGGAGGGATCCAGCCGTCGTGCGTACGGGCTCGACGGTCAAGTTCAGCAGCGTTCACGAGGACGCACCTTATAGACCCCCGCACTTGCACCGTCGGCTGCGGCGGCATCTCCCTTTCCCCGGCCAGGAACCCGCGGGTGCGATCCGGTTCCAGTACCTGAGTCTGCTGCTCCGGCGCCATGGATTCGGTGGCTTGTGCGGCCGTCACAGCGCTCGTCTCGCCTTGGCCTCCGATCTGCCCGCATCCGTGCTTGCCGACCTCACCGGCACGAGCATCAGCAACGCCACGCGGTGAAACCGCCTACGCGAAGCGGGACTGGTTCGACTGCATCGCGTGCCGCAAGGAGATCTGAAAGGGCAGATGCCTGGAGCGCCACGACGGCACCCAGCCGACCCGAACGCTCCATCGTCGCACCCCCGGCCACACAGCGGGTCCACCCCGGCGCGGCCACGGCCGCGCACGCGGCCGGCGCCCTGATCACCCACCACGCCGGGATGCGCCTGATCCGGGCCGCCCGCGTCCTTGACCTGCAAGGAGAAACCGCATGACCGCGTACTGTGCGGATGATGTCGGCTGAACTGCCTTCGCACTGGCCGGAGCTGATGCGCAGGGCGACGACACCTGCCGCGATCGGGGCTGAGAGGCTGGTGCCGGAGACCGCGCAGCGGCCGTCGGCCCCGCATCCCAGCCGGTTGGGAAGTGTCTGGACGAAGATGTCGACGCCCGGCGCTGAAATGGTGTGCTCGATCTCCTGCGGGCCTACGGCGAAGCTGGAATTGCGCCAGGGCTGGTTGTGGACGTCCTTCGCGGTGACGGTCAGCACTTCGGGGAAACCGGCCGGCTGCCCGCCGCGGAAGTCGCCGGGACCGTTGCCGGCCGAGGCGGTTGTTACCACTCGGCCGCAGTCAGGGCACGGATGGCCTGGTGCTGGGCCTCAGTGGCGACCGGGCCGAAGGCTCATGTTGTGGTGGTACGCCTTGTCGGCCCGTACCCGGCCGGAACAGGTCATGGACCGGGCCCCACGGTCCGTAACGTTCCGGGACATCGCGCCAGGGGGGCACCGGTCCGGGTCCGCCACCGTATGTTGTCCATCAGCTGCCGCCGCGTCCACACGGGCGGACGGCCCCGGTTGATGCCCTGCGCCAGCAACGGGCGCCGGCCAGGCCCACTGGCCGTTGCAGCAGTGATCGAGAACAGCACGAGTGAGGGGGCTTTCGTGGCTGCTCCAGCCGCGCGCCAGCAGGTGCTCGCCGTACGAGCCCGCGCGGCGTCGGCTGCCTCGCCCGCGGCAGCGGCCGCATCCGTGCCGGTCGGGTTGGCCCGGAACGAGCGGCGGTTCTGCTCAGCCACGTACGCCCGCCGCGCCTCCGCTTCGGCCTCGGGCGCGGCCAAGCCACCCGACTGCCCCCTGTCGCACGGCAGTTGACCGGAGTACCTTCCGCCCCATGCCGATTCGTGTGCGGGCCACCCGCCTGACCTACAGATCGCTCGTCCTCGCGGCCTCCGCCGCCCTGCTGGCCGTGGGCATCCCCGCGGGGGCACAGGGCGCGCCGCAGGCGCGCGAGAGCAGACCCGTCCACTCCTACGAGAACGCGATCCGCGAGTCGGTCTGGGTCGACACCCGGCTCGACGGAGACGGCGACGGACGCACCGACCGGGTCGCCGTCGACATCGTCCGCCCGCGCGAGACAGCCCGTCAGGGGCGGAAGATCCCCGTGATCATGGATGCCAGCCCGTACTACTCCTGCTGCGGGCGCGGCAACGAGAGCCAGCGCAAGACGTACGACGAGAACGGCGACCCCGTCCAGTTCCCGCTCTACTACGACAACTACTTCGTCCCGCGCGGCTACGCCTTCGTCGCCGTCGACCTGGCCGGAACCAATCGGTCGGACGGCTGCGTCGACGTCGGCGGCCGCTCGGACATCCAGTCGGCCAAGGCGGTCGTCGACTGGCTGAACGGCCGCGCCCAGGGCTGGACCGGCCGCACCGGCGGCGAGCGCACCAGGGCCGACTGGACCACGGGCGCCACCGGAATGATCGGCAAGAGCTACGACGGCACCATCGCCAACGGCGTCGCCGCCACCGGCGTACGAGGACTGAAGACGATCGTCCCGATCGGCGCCATCTCCTCCTGGTACGACTACTACTTCGCCAAGGGCGCCCCCCTGTACGACTCCGGCCCGGACTGGCTCTCCGGTTACGTCGAGAGCCCCGAGGCCCGGGCGCGCTGCCAGGCCGTCCAGCAGCGCCTCGTCGACGGCGCCCCGCGCAGCGGCGACCTGACCCCGCTGTGGGCCGAACGCGACTACGTGCCGGACGCGGACAAGGTGCGGGCCAGCGTCTTCGCCGTGCACGGCATGCAGGACCTCAACGTCCGTGCCAAGCACGTCGGGCAGTGGTGGGACGCGCTCGCCGAGAACGGCGTCGAGCGCAAGATCTGGCTCTCCCAGACCGGCCACGTCGACCCGTTCGACTTCCGGCGCGGTGAGTGGGTCTCCACTCTGCACCGCTGGTTCGACCACTACCTGCTCGGATTCGACAACGGCATCGACCGCGAACCGATGGCCGACATCGAGCACGCCCCCGACCAGTGGTCCACCGACCGGGTCTGGCCGCCGCGCGGCACCGCCACGGCCTCGCTGCGCCCGGGCAACGGCAGTGCTCCCGGCGTCGGCACGCTGTCGCTGCGACCCGCGCCCCCCGGCGCGACCGAGACGTTCACCGACGACCCGGCGCTGGACGAAGGCGACTGGGCCGCCGCCGTCGACACCGGCACGGCCGCCAAGGCCGGGTTCGTCACCCGCCCGCTCGCCAGCGCTCTGCGCCTGTCGGGCACCGGCCGGGTCACCGTCACCGCCACCCCCTCGACGACGAGCGCCCATCTGACGGCCGTGCTCGTCGACCTCGGGCCGGCCACCATCCGCGACTACGCGGCGTCCGGCGAAGGCATCACCACCCTTGCCGCACGCACCTGCTGGGGCGCGAGCACCGCCGGCGACAGCTCCTGCTTCAAGGAGACGAAGGCGGACACCGCCGACGTCGGCCACACGATCTTCAGCCGCGGCTGGGCCGACCTCGGCAACCACGCCTCCGAGGCCGAAGGACGGCCGCTGACCCGCGGCAAGCCGTACACCATCACCCTCGACCTGCACGCGAGCGACCACGTGGTCCCGGCCGGGCACCGGCTCGCCCTCGTCGTCGCCGGCACGGACCGGAACCTGATCGACCCGCCGGCGAGCACCCCGCGGCTCACCCTCGATCTCGCCCGCACCACGGCGGACCTGCCCCTCGTCGGAGGAGCCGCCGCCTTCGCCCGCGCCACCGTCCCGACCGCCGACCGTCCCGGCGCGCGCGATCAGAGCTCCGAAGGCGTCGCGGGCCCGCGTCCCATCCGTCCGATCCCCGGAGGCAGCACCCGATGACACCCCGCACCCGAACCGTGCTCCGGATGCCCCGCCTGCACACCCTGCTGCTGACGGGCGTGGCGGCGGTGCTGGCCGCACCACTGGTCACCGCGCCCGCGCAGGCCGCGCCCGGCGTGCCGCGCACCGGCTTCGAGACGAGCAACGGCGCCCGCTGGACCACCCAGCCCGAGGAGCAGACACTGCTCGCGGCCGCGGACCGGGACAACCGTGCCGTGTCCGTCGAACGGATCGGCAGCACCAAGCAGGGCCGTCCCCTCCAGCTCGTCCACCTCGGCAACCGCGAAGCCGACCACACCGTGCTGCTGATCTGCAGTCAGCACGGCGACGAACCGTCCGGCCGCGAGGCGTGTCTGACCACCGTCCGCGACCTCGCGTACGGCAGGGACGAGGCGGCCCGCCGGCTGCTGTCCCGCACCCACCTCCTCGTCGTGCCCACGGCCAACCCCGACGGCCGGGCCGCCGACACGCGCGGCAACTCCGACGGCGTCGACATCAACCGCGACCACATCGCCCTGAAGACCTCCGAGGGACGCGCGATCGCCGCCGTGATCCGGGACCGGCGCCCGGACGTGGTCTACGACCTGCACGAGTACGGAGCCACGCCTCCCTACTACGACAAGGACCTGTTCGACCTCTGGCCCCGCAACCTCAACACCGACGACGCCGTCCACCGCGAGGCGCAGACGCTGTCCGCGCGCTACGTCCGCCCGGCCGCCGGACACGAGGGCTACTCGACCGGCACGTACGGCATCTGGACCGACCCGGTCACCGGGGAACCGATCAGGCAGACCGCGGGCGACGGCCAGGAGCGCATCCTGCGCAACGCGACCGGCGTCAAGAACGCGGTCGGACTGCTGATCGAGAGTCGCGTCGACCCGTTGACGCCCGAGGAGCAGGCGGACGCGGCGCTGAACAACCGCCGGCGCGTGCACAGCCAACTGGCCGCCCTCACGGGCCTGTTCGCCTTCAGTGACGAACGGCGGGGACGGATCGAGGCGGCGACCGGCGCGGCGCGGCGGGCCGGTCTCGCGGACCGCGGGCCGGTCTACCTGGGCGGCGCCGACAACGACCCGGCCGCGCCCGAGGAGACTCTCCAGGACCCGCCCTGCGCGTACCGCCTCGACACCGCCCAGTACACGGAGGTGAAGGACGAACTGGCGCTGCACGGCGTCGCGGTCAGGGCCGTCGAAGGCGGCGCCGTCGTACCGCTGCGGCAGTCCCAGCGCAAGCTGATTCCGCTGCTGCTCGATACCCGCGCGGCCTATCACCTCACGGAGGGGAAACCTGTTGACGCCTGTTGATCCCGGGAGCTGATTGCCCGGTGTGGTAGGGGGTAGCGGGGAGTGCAATCGGACTCCGGTGAACACGTGAAAGGTGCCCCGTGTCGCACGAGCAACAGAAGCCGGGCAAACGGCTGTGGTATCCGGTCAAGGCGGCCCTGCCGGGCCGCCACCCGCACGAGGACAGACCGGCCGTCACCGACCGGGTGGTGTTCGGCGTGACGGCCGTCCTCACGCTCGCCTTCGTGGTCTGGGGGTCGGCCTTCACCGAAACGCTGGAGAGCGCCTCCGACACTCTGCTGAACGGCCTGATGCACAACGGCGGCTGGGCATTCGTCCTGGCCGCCTCGGGCTTCGTCGTCTTCGCTCTGTGGCTGGCGATCAGCCGCTACGGCAGGATTCCGCTCGGCCAGGAACACGAGGGGCCCGAGTTCCGGACGGTGTCGTGGGTGGCGATGATGTTCAGCGCCGGCATGGGCATCGGCCTGATGTTCTACGGCGTCAGCGAGCCGCTCGCGCACTACACCAGCCCGCCGCCGGGCACCGATCCGGTCGACTCGGCGGACGCCATGCAGACGGCCCTGGCCACCACCCTCTTCCACTGGACCCTGCACCCGTGGGCGATCTACGCGGTGGTCGGCCTCGCCATCGCGTACAGCACCTTCCGGCGCCGCAGGCGCCAGAACATCAGCGCCGTCTTCGAGCCGCTGATGGGCAAGGAGAAGGCCAACGGCGCGCCGGGCCGCGTGATCGACGTCCTCGCGATCTTCGCCACGCTCTTCGGCTCCGCGACGTCCCTGGGCCTCGGCGCACTGCAGATCGGCAGCGGCTTCCAGGAACTGGGCTGGATGGAGAGGGCCGGGACCGGGCTGCTCATCTCCATCATCGCGGTGCTGACGGTGTGTTTCGTGTTCTCGGCGGTCTCCGGGGTCGAGCGGGGCATCCAGTGGCTGTCCAACACCAACATGGTGCTCGCGGTGGTGCTCGCCGTGTTCGTCTTCATCGCCGGGCCCACCATCCTCGTCCTCGACCTCGTGCCCACCTCGCTGGCCTCCTACGTCGGCGACCTGCCGCAGCTGGCCGGCCGTACGGAGGCGGCGACCGGCGGCGGTGACGTCGCGGACTGGCTGAGCAGTTGGACGGTCTTCTACTGGGCCTGGTGGATCTCCTGGACGCCGTTCGTCGGCATGTTCATCGCGCGCATCAGCCGCGGCCGTACGATCCGCCAGTTCGTCGGCGGCGTCATCCTCGTGCCGAGCACGGTCAGCCTGGTCTGGTTCGCCGTCTTCGGCGGCACGGCGATGAAGCTCCAGGAGGAGGGGCGGATGGCGGACGAGACGACGCCGGAGGGCCAGCTCTTCGGCGTGCTGCAGCAGTTCCCGATCGCGGGCGCGATGAGCCTGCTCGTGATGATCCTCGTCGGCATCTTCTTCGTCTCGGGCGCGGACGCCGCCTCCATCGTAATGGGCACGCTGTCCCAGAAGGGCACCTTCGAACCGGCCCGGCTCGTCGTCGTCTTCTGGGGCGTGGTGACCGGGGCCGTGGCGGCGGTGATGCTGCTCGTCGGCGAGGGCAAGGGGGACGCGCTCGCGGGCCTGCAACACCTGACGATCCTCGTGGCGGCCCCGTTCGTGCTGGTGATGATCGGCATGTGCGTGGCCCTCATGCGCGACCTGCGCCAGGACCCCCTGATCGTCCGCGGCGAGATCGCCGAGGAGGCGGTGGAATCGGCGGTGATCGCGGGCCACGAGAAGTACGCGGGCGAGTTCGAGATCCGCATCGGCCCGGGCACGGGCCCGGAGGCGGGCCGGATCCCGCCGGAGGAGGCGGAAAATGGCCCCGGAACGCCGGACACGGACACGCCCCCCGACGCGGACAAGGACCGCCCCGGGGGGAGCTGAGGGGCCGGCCCGGGCTGCCCTGGACGGGCCGAGCACATCCCTCCAGGCCGCGCTCCCAGGAGGGCCCGCCCCGCCCGGCTCGGGCGTGGTGCGGTGACGGTCGGACGCCCCCGCCGAGGCGCTCAGCCCGCCAGTGCCGCCGCCGCTCGTGCGCAGCCCCAGGCCACCGTCACGCCCGCGCCGCCGTGGCCGTAGTTGTGGATCAGGAGACCGCCGTCCGGCAGGCGTTCGGAGGTGAGGCGGACACCGCCCGTGCGGACCGGGCGAAGGCCCACCCGGTGGCCGAGGACGCGGGCGTCCCCGATGGCCGGGAGGACACGGGCGCAGCGCGCGACGATCGCCGCGGCCGTCGCCGGGTCCGGCTCCTGCGACCAGACGTCCTCGTCCGCCGTGCCGCCGAGGACGAGCCGCCCTGGCTGCGGGAAGAAGTACGTCGTCTCCGCCGAAGCCGGGTCGGCGGCGGTGAACCACTCCGTCACACCCGGGTTCTCCACCAGCACCAGCTGGCCGCGCACCGGCCGCAGGGTCGGGTCGGGCGCCAGCTCCCGCGCACCGAGACCCGTGCAGTTCACGACCACCGCGGCCCCGCTCCGGGCCTGCGCCTGCCCGAAGGAGGTCACCATGCGCCGTTCGAGCGTGCCGCCCGCCTCAGCCAGCCGCTTCTCCAGCCATCGCAGGTGAACGGGCATGTCGATCAGGGGGATCCGGGCCCGCAGCCCCGCCGGGTACCCCGCGGGCAGCTCGCCCGGCTCCGCGGTGCGCAGCCCCTCGACCTCGGCCGCCCACGCCCCGAGCCCCGCCATCCGCAGGTCCGCGTGGACTCCGGGCACGATCCGCACGCCGGTCTCCTCGGCCCGGGCCGCCAGCTCCCCGTACACCCGCAGCGATTCGAGCGCCCAGGTGCCCGCGAGGGCCTCGGGCTCGATGCGGTACGGCCACCACAGCGCCCCTGCCACCGCGGACGTGGTGGCCTCGGCCGGCTCCCGGGACCAGACCCGCACCCGCCTGCCGCTCTCGGCGAGCACCATGGCCGTCGTCAGCCCGATGACCCCACCGCCCAGCACCAGCACGTCAGCGTTCATGCCGGGACGGTAGCCCATGGCCTGTGGGTGCACGTCGGGTGTCCGTCGGGTACAGAGGCGGTGGTCGGCGACCTGGTGTTTCGGCGGGGACGAGGTGGTCTGGCGCTTGCGGGACTTGGACGCAGTGCCTGTGTACAGATCGGAGCCGGTCAGACGCTTTTCCTGGCGGGCACGGCAGAGGCATCGGTCGGGCCTGCAGTTCATGGTGTCAACCGGTCGACTCCACGGTTTCGCATCGCTCGGGGAGGCCCGGTTGCTGTTGGCCCTGGCTTCGTGACGGTAGCCGAGGTCTTCCCGCAGCCGTTCAGGCTCGAGTACGCGTGCGGCCGCTCCGAGCACACTCCGGACTTCCTCGCGCTGATGCCGGATGGTGGGAGGTGCGGCGACCAGTGAAGCGGCGGCGGCTTTGCGGCTGACCGCGGCCGCCACCACAGGGGCCGGCGCTGGGCGGACAGCTGAACTTGGCCGCGCGGCTGGAGCTCAGATCGGCGGCGATGCCTGGAAGATCGCGGAGGTGCGGCCCCAGTCCGGGCAGGTTGTCGTGACCGGACCGGGCGGGAAGGTGGAGAGCCTGTCGTTCCGGTGGCTGGTCGGTCATCCGGAGTGCTGGCCTGGAGCGACGGCCTGTGCGAAGTCCGGGGGCATTCAGCCCGGACTGCGGCGTACTTGACGGGCGCCCAGTTGAGCCGGGCCCGGATGCGAGTCGCGCTGTCCTGGAGGCGGGCTCACCGGCAGCGAAGTGACCCTCGCCCCGAGCAGCCAGCGCCTCGGCCCCTACGCCAGCGAGCCTGACAATAACAGCCCCAAGGCCCTCATTCGGAGCCGTCTCGTCCGGCCTCGCGGCTTCCCTACTACCTCGAACTCCGGATGGCCCTCGAGGACTACGCACACGCCATCGCCACCGGTGCTGACCAGTGAGCCTTTCCAGCGTTACGTCTCCAGAGGGAGGACGGCATTGGCGATGGACGTCATTCGAATTGGGGCTGCCTGTGATCTTCGGAAGATCCGCCAGAACTTCAGTCGTGCCATGCCGCGTCGACGGGTGCGCGGGAGATAGCCAGTGCCCGGTTGACCGTTGGCTGAGTCGCGGAGGTTCGCCGCCGGGCGGTCGTCTGCGTCCGGGATCGCGCGAACGAGACGGGTGGGCATGCCGACGCCATAGGCCAAACCGAACGTTTGGTATCGGTCACCGATCAGTACTGAAGGCGATGGATGACTGAGGTGTCGGACTGGGCAGGCTTATCAGACTAATCACCTTAAAACAGGCGATGAGAAATGCAGAAATATCCAGACGATGGCACATGAATCGGTCAGAGGAGTTTTCAGTCAACAGGTTCAAATTCCCTTTGCTGGCAGGAGGTGCGGACCCGTGAAGGATCTCTCCCGTTCCCGACAGGGGGAATCAGGGGAGGGAATTTCGTGAAGATTGCCGGTAGATCCGTCGCTTTCGCTATCGCGGGCGCAGCCATTGCGGCTGTAGGACTCGCGGCGCCGGCCACCGCGGACGCGTCTGCAACCGCCAGCGCCTCCGGAGCCACCGTCACCGTTCATCACCGCGGGGACGGGACCCAGCCGCCTGCAGGGCTGGGCAACCCCTCTGAATGGGGTGCGGTGACGTTCAAGATGGACGCTTCGACGGGCTCTTTTAGCCCGCAGTCGCAGGCATGCCTCAGCCCGTCCAGCGGTGGCACCTGGTGTTACGGCTGGTACGCAAGAGAGGTTAGCCCCGGGGTAGTCAATAAGTACTGCTACTCGAATTACTATCACCACACAAGGGGGCACTCGTCCACGGTGAAGCTCGCGGGCAGTACGCGTCGCGCTTGGGCCGCAGCCGGCAACACCTCTAACGCGAACCTCACTGCGGGTCTTGCCTACACCTGCTCCACCTACTACAGCGTCGATTAGGTTCTGATCACCGAACCGAGCGGTAACTCCTCGGAAGGTGCGGTAGGTTGGTGGGCCGCTCTGGGGCTGTTCGGTTGCCCGCGTAGCCCCGAGTGGCGCCACCTCCAACTCGGACTCACTCACTGAACGGGGGGAAGAGTAATCATACGATTTACGCGTGCTCGCGTTGTGCCGGTCATTGTGTCTCTCGGAGCGGGTTTGCTACTTGGCCTAGTGGGCCCCGTTGCCGGGAAATGGGATAATCCCGTTTGCGTCGCCGTGGGTATTGTTTTTTCTAGTGGTTGGCCGTGGGCCTGCTATGCATTGCTGGTGGGCTATTTTCGCCGATCTAAGATCGAGTCGGCATTGCTGGCGTCTTTGGGATTGGCCATCGGTGTAGTCACATACTACCTCTTCAAGGATATGAATCCCACCATTCCGGCCGGAATGGAACCCGCCACCTCCATTCCTGCTGGAATGGAATCTGGCGCCTCCAGCGAGGGGCAAATTCTCGTGTGGGGAATAGCGGCCTTCGTGTTTGGTGGGCCTGTGGGACTCATAGGGAACGTAGCGCGGACGCCCGGAATTGGTGGCCTTCTGTTCCGTCTGCTTGTTCCATTGATCGCCTTCTTCGAGGCGACTCGGCGATTGAGCGTAGAGGCGGACTCAGAGGGTCCGGTTTTCGCCATAACCTGGAACGTAACTCGCGTCGCAGCATGCGTCGTCGCCGTGGCTCTCATGGGACACACGTTGTGGAGCTGGCGCGTTCGGCGTAGCCGAGCCGACGGGCGAACGGAAGCTGCCGCGCCTGCACGGCGTCTCTGACGCCTCGTTATGACGTTATCCACAGGCGCGAACGTTCCGTGCTGATCCGGCTCGGTGAGCGCATCGGCGACCCACGTTTCATGGAGAACACTTACCGTGACCATCCCGACGTTGGCCCGCCAACCACCGATCAACGACCTCGCCAACTACAAATAAACGCATCGCGGCGACCAGCAATGGTCCGCTATCAAGCCGCCACCGATCAAAGTCACACCGGCGCTGGCCTAGGATCGGCCTCCTGATGACTGCCACTCTCGTCGCGAAGGACCTCGCCGCCGGCCACGGCGAGCGTTCGCTCTTCTCCGGCCTCGATCTCGTCGTCGCACCGGGCGACGTCATCGGCCTCGTCGGTGTCAACGGCGCGGGGAAGTCCACGCTCCTGCGCCTGCTCGGCGGACTCGACCGCCCCGAACAGGGCGAGCTGCGGCTCTCGCCGCCCACCGCGACCGTCGGCCACCTCCCGCAGGAGCCGGATCGCCGCGAGGGCGAGTCCGTACGGGACTTCCTCGCCCGCCGCACCGGCGTCGCCGCCGCGCAGGCCGCCATGGACGAGGCCACCCAGGGCCTCGTCGACGGGGCGCCCGGCGCGGACGACGCCTATGCGGTGAGCCTGGAGCGCTGGCTCGGCCTGGGTGGGGCAGATCTCGACGAGCGCGCCGAGGAGGTCGCCGACTCGCTCGGGCTCGCCGTCGGCCTCGACCAGCCGATGACCTCGCTCTCCGGCGGTCAGGCCGCCCGCGCCGGACTGGCGTCCCTTCTGCTGTCCCGCTACGACCTCTTCCTGCTCGACGAGCCCACCAACGACCTCGACCTGGACGGACTGGAGCGACTGGAGCGCTTCGTCCAGGGCCTGCGCGCGGGCACCGTGGTCGTGAGCCACGACCGCGAGTTCCTGACCCGCACGGTCACCAAGGTCCTCGAACTCGACCTGGCCCAGCAGCAGATCACCCTCTACGGCGGCGGTTACGCGGCCTATCTGGAGGAGCGCGAGACGGCCCGCCGTCACGCGCGCGAGGAGTACGAGGAGTACGCCGACAAGAAGGCCGCCCTGGAGGGCCGCGCCCATATGCAGCGCTCCTGGATGGACAAGGGCGTGAAGAACGCCCGCCGCAAGGCGACCGACAACGACAAGATCGGCCGCAAGATGCGCAGCGAGGCGAGCGAGAAGCAGGCGGCGAAGGCCCGCCAGACGCAGCGCATGATCGAACGGCTCGACGCGGTCGACGAGCCGCGCAAGGAGTGGGAGCTGCGGATGGAGATCGCCGCCGTGCCGCGCTCCGGTTCCGTGGTCGCGACCCTGCGCGAGGCCGAGGTCCGGCGCGGCGACTTCCGCTTCGGTCCGGCGTCCCTCCAGATCGACTGGGCCGACCGGGTCGCGATCACCGGCGCGAACGGTGCGGGCAAGTCGACGCTGCTCGCCGCGCTCCTCGGCCGCCTCGACCTCGACGCCGGGCACGCCTCGCTCGGCTCGGGTGTCGTCGTCGGCGAGGTCGACCAGACGCGGAAGCTGTTCCACGGGACGCAGTCGCTGCTGGACGCGTTCTGCGCGGCCGTCCCCGACACCGAACCGGCCGACGTCCGCACGCTGCTGGCCAAGTTCGGGCTCAAGGCCGGGCACGTGCTGCGCCCGGCGACCTCCCTCTCCCCGGGCGAACGCACCCGCGCGGCCCTGGCGCTGCTCCAGGGCCGCGGGGTCAATCTGCTGGTCCTGGACGAGCCGACCAACCACCTCGACCTGCCCGCCATCGAGCAGTTGGAGTCGGCGCTCGATTCCTACACGGGCACGCTGCTGCTGGTCACCCACGACCGACGGATGCTGGACGCCGTCCGCACCACGCGCCGCGTCGAGGTGGCCGGGGGAAAGGTGACCGAGCAGTGACCCCGGCGGCCGCGCAGGCGCACAGCGCGGCCGCCGCCCACCGGGGCACCGGCACCGTCCGGCCGCGTCAGCCCGCGGACGCCGTGCCTGCCGTTGCCCGCCACCGGTTGCCCGTCGACCCGCGTGCGGGCGGAGAGCCGCCCCGTCCCCGCGCCAGGGTGTCCGCGGCGCGATGCTGCCGCCTGCGGGATGGGGGCGTCGGCCCTACGTACCGGCCCATCCCCGCGCCAGGGTGTCCGCGGCGCGATGCTGCCGCCTGGCGGGATGGGGGCGTCGGCCCTACCGCCCCACCCCTCGGGGGTCCGCGGCGCGAAGCTGCCGCCGGGGGTCTCGGGACCTCGCCCCCACGTACCGCCCCATCCCCCGCCAGGGGGTCTGGGGCGCAGCCCCAGTTACGGGAAGGGGCGGGGCGGGGGGAGACTTCCCCCGCCCCGCCGAGCCCGCGCCCCGCGCCTCAGCCGCGCCGGCCGCCCCCGCCCTTCGGGTCCAGCAGCCCCGCCTTGCGCAGGGCGTCGGCCATCGCGCTGTTCGCCGGGGCGGGAGCCTGACGGGCGCCGCCACCGCCGTTGCCGCCCGCACCGCGGCGGTCGCGTCCGCCACCGCCCTGGCGCTGCTGCGGCGGACGCCCACCGCGCTCCCGCCTCGGCGCGCCGGCCCCGCCCGACGGAGCCGACGCGTCGTCGTCCAGCCGCAGGGTCAGCGAGATCCGCTTGCGCGGGATGTCGACGTCGAGCACCTTCACCTTGACCACGTCACCGGGCTTCACCACGTCGCGCGGGTCCTTGACGAACGTCTTCGACATCGCCGACACATGGACCAGACCGTCCTGGTGGACGCCGACGTCCACGAACGCCCCGAACGCGGCGACATTCGTGACGACGCCCTCCAGCACCATTCCGGAGGCCAGGTCGCCGATCTTCTCCACGCCCTCCTTGAACGTCGCCGTCCTGAAGGCGGGCCGCGGGTCGCGCCCCGGCTTCTCCAGCTCGCGCAGGATGTCCGTCACCGTCGGCAGACCGAAGGTCTCGTCCACGAAGTCGTCCGCCCGCAGCGACCGCAGCACACCGGTGTTGCCGATCAGGGAGGCGACCTCGCCTCCCGCCGTCTTCACCATCCGACGCACCACCGGGTACGCCTCCGGGTGGACGCTGGACGCGTCCAGCGGGTCGTCACCGCCCCGGATCCGCAGGAAGCCCGCGCACTGCTCGTACGCCTTCGGGCCGAGCCGCGCCACGTCCTTGAGCGCCTTGCGGGAACGGAAGGGACCGTGGGAGTCGCGGTGGGCCACGATGTTCTCGGCGAGGCCCGCGCCGATGCCCGAGACACGCGAAAGCAGCGGCGCGGACGCCGTGTTGACGTCGACGCCGACACCGTTCACACAGTCCTCGACCACCGTGTCCAGCGAACGCGACAGCTTCACCTCGGACAGGTCGTGCTGGTACTGTCCGACCCCGATCGACTTGGGGTCGATCTTCACCAGCTCGGCGAGCGGGTCCTGCAGCCGCCGCGCGATCGACACGGCCCCGCGCAGCGACACGTCGAGGCCGGGCAGTTCCTGGGAGGCGAACGCGGACGCCGAGTACACCGAGGCCCCGGCCTCCGAGACCATGACCTTGGTCAGGCCCAGCTCGGGGTGCCTGGCGATGAGTTCACCGGCGAGCTTGTCGGTCTCGCGGGACGCCGTGCCGTTGCCGATCGCGACCAGTTCGACCGCGTGCTCCTTCGCCAGTCGGGCCAGCTTCGCCAGAGCCTCGTCCCACTTGTTGGCCGGGACGTGCGGGTAGATCGTGTCGGTCGCCACGACCTTGCCGGTCGCGTCCACGACGGCGACCTTCACGCCGGTACGGAAGCCGGGGTCGAGCCCGAGCGTGGCGCGCGTGCCGGCGGGCGCGGCCAGCAGCAGGTCCCGCAGGTTCGCCGCGAAGACCCGCACCGCCTCGTCCTCGGCGGCCGTACGCAGCCGCAGCCGCAGGTCGATGCCGAGGTGGACGAGGATCCAGGTCCGCCAGGCCCAGCGCACGGTGTCGCCGAGCCACTTGTCACCGGGCCGCCCCTGCTGCGCGATGCCGAAGCGGGAAGCGACGATCCCCTCGTACGACGACGGGCCGTCCACCGGCTCCTCGGGTTCCAGGACGAGGTCGAGGATCTCCTCCTTCTCGCCGCGGAACATCGCGAGGATGCGGTGCGAGGGGAGCTCGGTGAACGCCTCGGCGAAGTCGAAGTAGTCGGCGAACTTGGCGCCCGCCTCCTCCTTGCCCTCGCGGACCTTCGCCGCGAGCCGGCCCCGCGTCCACATCCGCTCGCGCAGCTCACCGATCAGGTCGGCGTCCTCGGAGAAACGCTCCGTCAGGATGGCCCGCGCGCCCTCCAGCGCCGCGGCCGCATCGGCGACGCCCTTCTCCGCGTCGACGAACGCCGCGGCCGCCGCGAGCGGCTCCACGGACGGGTCGCCGAGCAGGCCCTCCGCCAGCGGTTCGAGGCCGGCCTCACGGGCAATCTGCGCCTTGGTGCGCCGCTTGGGCTTGAAGGGCAGGTAGATGTCCTCCAGCCGCGCCTTCGTGTCGGCGGCCCGGATCTGCGCCTCGACCTCGTCGGTGAGCTTCCCCTGCTCCCGGACGGACTCCAGGATCGCGGTCCGCCGCTCCTCCAGCTCCCGCAGATACCGCAGCCGCTCCTCGAGCGTGCGCAGCTGCGCGTCGTCGAGCATCTCGGTCGCTTCCTTGCGGTAGCGCGCGATGAACGGCACGGTCGACCCGCCGTCGAGCAGCTCGACGGCCGCCTTCACCTGCCGCTCGCGTACGCCGAGCTCCTCGGCGATCCTGCCTTCGATGGACGTGGTCACGGTTTCCCGACTCGCCTTCTCGTGCTGGCTGTGCTTGAGCCTGCATTGTGCCGGGTGCCGCCCTGCCGTGTCGCGCGCCGCCGCGGCGAAGAAGCACGGCCTTCGGGGCTTTCGTTCCCTTTGTCCGCTCGCTCGACCGGGGCGGACCGGCCGGTGTATACCCGAGCCGCCCTGTACCGAGTGCATTCGCTCCAGCGATGCGCGCCGACCGAAAGCCGGATTGTCATGACATCGACGCCAGTCAACGAGGAGCCCTCGTCCGCGGAGGACTCCGGGCCCGGGACGGAGACGGCCGGGAAGCCGGACCGGACGGCGGTCGTCATCGCCGCGGTGCTGATCCTCGTCTGCGGCGGACTCGTCGGCTACGGCCTGCTCGGCTCGGACGACAAGCCCGCGGCCAAGCCCGTTCCCACCGCCGAGGTCACGTACGAGGTGCAGGGCAAGGGGACGGTCGAGATCTCGTACCAGGCCCGCAGCGAGGACGGGGCGGCGACGGTCGAGAGCGACGTGGAACTGCCGTGGAAGAAGACGGTACGGGTGCCGCTCGGCAAGGACCCGTCCGTCGGCATCGTGCTGGACGAGAAGGGCGGCGAGGCGAGCTGCACGCTCGCCATTCGCGGCGAGCACGTCCAGCGCGCCACCGCTTTCGGCGAATTCGGCCGCGCGACCTGCACCGGCGCTCTCCCGGCGCCCACCCCGGCCCCCACGGACTGATCCACCGCCCGGCCCGGCAGGAGCCGGCTGCGCCCCGGCGCGGACGGAGGGCTGTCGTCCCGCCTTGCGGGGCGACAGCCCTCCGTCCGAACAGGCCCCGCGGGCAACCCCGTCGGCCCGAGGCCCCTGGCCCGGCGGCCACGCGGGCGCAGCCCCAGGGAGGTTCGGCCGGAACGGCGGTGCGGCGTCAGGCCGGCCGGCCCGTCGCGTCCGCGGGGAACGCGCCCGCAGCGAACGCCGTCATCAGGAAGCCACGGCCCAGCTCGGTCAGGCGCTCGACGGACGGCGCGCCCAGGTGTTCGTACGGTGCGAGGTCCATACGGTCCGTCTGCTCCTCGACCTCGTCGCGCAGCGCCGTGCCCGCTTCCGTCAACGCCCCCTCGGCGTCCAGCAGTCCGCGTTCCCGCAGGCGGTCCTGCGCCGACTCCCAGTCCGCGCGGCCCCAGCCGCGCGTCGCGAGGATCCAGCGCGGCGCCATGCCCTTGCCGGTCGCCGTGTGGCTCACCAGCGCCTCCAGCGGATCCAGGCCCGCGAGCAGCAGCGCGGCCAGATGGGCGTCGCCGCGGTGCTCGCGCAGCAGGGTCGCCGCGTGCCAGAACGCGAGGTGCGGTTCGGTGGGCACCGGCAGGTCGGCGTGCGCGGCGTACAGCGGCCGGGCGTACCGCGTGCACGCCTCCGTGGCGCGCAGGGCGAGTTCCGCCGCCTCGGCCAGTTCCTTCGACGCGATGACGTCCTCGCCGAGCAGCCGCCGCAGCGTCGCGTCGGCGGCGCGCAGCCGGGCCGCAAGCACCGTCTCGGGGGACGCGGTGTCCCACACCGCGGGCAGGTGCCGGGCGATCAGCTCCGGGTTGAAGTTGTAGAAGGTCGCGGCGACCGCGCCCGGCCCGACCGCGCCCAGCGCCGCGGAACGCGCCGCGAAGTAGGCCGCGGAGGCATCCTGGATGCCGACGCCGGCGAGTTCCGTGCCCAGGTCGGGCGAGAAGTACACCGTGGAGTGCAGCGGGTTCAGCGCGTTGTGGCATCGGCGTCCCGCATGCGGGGGAAGAGAGCTCATGACCGTAGGTTACCGACTGGTTGGTACGTCGGTACAGGAAGCCGTGCAGTCCCGTCTTCGATGGCAGGAAAGGTGGGACATTCGTCATTGCGGCCATCCCGGCCCCGAGCGAAGGATGGGGGCATGGCAGAGCGATCCGTCCTGGTCGTCCTCTTCGACGACGTGCAGAGCCTCGACGTGAGCGGACCGGTGGAGGTCTTCGCCGGCGCGGGCAAGGCGATCGGCGACCCGGCGGCGTACCCGATCCGTACGGCGACCCTGGACGGAGCCCCCGTCCGGACCTCCAGCGGCCTCACCCTCGTCCCGGACCTCGCTCTCGCCGACGCCCCGCGCCCGCACACCCTCCTCGTCCCCGGCGGCCAAGGAACCCGCCGCCCCGACGGACGGGTGATCGACTGGCTCCGTGAGCACGGGGCGCGCGCCGAACGGCTGGTCTCCGTGTGCACGGGCGCCCTGCTCCTCGCCGAGGCGGGACTGCTCGACGGGCGGCGCGCCACCACCCACTGGACCGCCTGCGACCACTTCGCCCGCGCCCACCCGGCGGTCGAGGTCGACCCCGACCCGATCTTCGTCCGCGACGGCCGGGTGTCCACCTCCGCCGGTGTCACGGCGGGAATCGACCTGGCCCTCGCGCTCGTGGAGGAGGACCTCGGACGGGACGTGGCACTCACCGTGGCGCGCCACCTCGTCGTGTTCCTGCGCCGGCCGGGCGGCCAGGCGCAGTTCAGCGCCCAGCTCGCCGCCCAGACCGCCCGGCGCGAACCGCTGCGCGAGGTCCAGCACTGGGTCACCGAGCACCCCGCGGCCGACCTGTCGGTGGAGGCGCTCGCGGGCCGGGCACGCCTGTCGCCGCGCCACTTCGCGCGCGCCTTCCAGGCCGAGACCGGCATGACCCCCGGCCGCTACGTCGAACGCGTACGCCTCGAACACGCCCGGCGGCTCCTGGAGGACACCGGGGACGGGGTCGCGCTCGTCTCGCGCGCCTGCGGCTACGGCACCCCCGAGGCCATGCGCCGGGCCTTCGTCAAGGCGCTCGGCGTCGCGCCCGCCGAGTACCGCCGCCGTTTCCGCGCGGCGGGCGCGCCCGCCGCCTGAACCGTCGCGCCACCTGAACCACCGGGCCCGCGCATCACCGGGCCCGCGCATCACTGGGCCCGTGCACGAGCGCGCCCGCGCGCCGTCGACCCGCCCCACCCCGCCCACCGAAGGGACCCTTCCATGCAGATCGCCTTCCTGCTCTTCGACCGCTTCACGGCCCTCGACGCCGTCGGCCCCTACGAGGTGCTCTGCCGCCTCCCCGGCGCGGAGGTCGTCTTCGTCGCCGAGCGCCCCGGCCTCGTGGCGAACGACCGGGGGCAGCTGTCCCTCGTCGCCACGAAGAGCTTCGACGAGGTGCCCGCCCCGGACGTCGTCGTCGTACCCGGCGGGCCCGGCCAGAGCGACCAGATGGAGAACGAGGCACTGCTCGGCTGGCTGCGCACCGCCGACGCGACCTCCACGTGGACCACCTCCGTGTGCACGGGCTCGCTGCTGCTGGCCGCGGCCGGGCTGCTGAAGGGGCGCGAGGCGACCTCGCACTGGCTCGCGCTCGACATGCTCAGGTCGTTCGGCGCCGAGCCCACCGGCCGCCGCGTCGTGACCGACGGCAAGTACGTCACGGCCGCCGGGGTGTCCTCGGGCATCGACATGGGTCTGACCCTGGTCGGCAGGCTGGCCGGTGACGAGCACGCGCAGGCCGTGCAGCTGCTGACCGAGTACGACCCCCAGCCGCCCTACGACGCCGGATCGCCGGAGAAGGCGCCCGCCCACCTCGTGGAGGAGTTCCGCACCAAGAGCCGGTTCATCCTCCGGTAGGACCCGGCGCCCAGCCGAAGCGCGGTGCCCTGCGCTCCAGGAAGGCGGCGACGCCCTCGGCGGTGTCGCCGCTCCCGCGCGCCTGCTCCGCCCAGTACGCGTCCCGGTCGGTGCGGCCGGCGGCGAACTCCTTGGCGGCGCACTGCGTCAGCTGCGAACGCGAGGCGAGGACGCGGGTGAACCCGGCCGCACGCCGGCCCAGTTCGCCCTCGGACAGCACCTCGTCCACCAGCCCGGTGCGCAGTGCCCGGTCCGCGTCGATCAACTCACCCGAGAACAAGAGGTACTTGGCTGCCGCCGGGCCCACCAGTGAGGCCAGCCGACGGGTGGAGGCCGCCGGGTAGACGATGCCGAGCTTCGAGGGCGTCACACCGAACTGCGCGTCGTCCGCGGCGAACCGCAGGTCGCACGCGGCGGCGAGCTGGCAGCCGCCGCCCACACAGTACCCGCGCACCACGGCGAGCGTCGGCTTGGGGAAGGCGGCGAGCGCCTCCTCCGCGCGGACCGCGAGCGCCTGCGGGTCCTCGCCGGGTTCGCGCAGCGAGGAGATGTCCGCGCCCGCGCAGAAGGTCTTGCCCTCTCCGGTCAGCACCAGCGTCCGCACAACGGGGTCGCCGGCCAGTTCGTCGAGCAGTTCGGGCAGGGCGCGCCACATCCCGGCGGTCATCGCGTTGCGCTTGGCGGGATTGCTGATCACGACGGTGGCGACACCGTCCTCGACGGTGTGCGTCAGTTGCGGCTGCGGGGACTGGGACGGCTCCATGCGCCGGATGCTATCCGCCCGGGTGGGCGGGGCTCACGGCGGGGAAAAGACTGCTGAAACGATCGGCCGGGCGAACCGCGCAGAAGGAGCTCCGGACCAGTCGCACAACTGACGCTGTCATACGCAATCGGTCAGAAGACGCTGAAAGGTGATCAGTTCTGTTCAGCTGCTCGGCGCTCACCGACTGACCTCCAACACTTATTAACTCGATGGTCAGTGGCAAACGAGCCGAGGGTGAAACTATGGAGAGCCGCGGGAGCGTGCCCGCCCGGCCGCTGTCGTACGAGGGGGTCTGGCGCTTCACCGCTCCGGCGGTCGACGTCTCCGTCCCGCAGGCCCGCCGCGCGGTGCGGGACCTGCTGGCACGTCAGGGGGTCCCGGTCGCGGACGAGGTGGTGCACGGACTCCTGCTGATCGTCTCCGAGCTGGTCACCAACGCCGTACGGCACGCGGCCCTGCTCTCGCCCGAGGTCGCCGTCGAGGTCGCCGTCGGCGCCCAGTGGGTCCGCGTGTCCGTCGAGGACAACCATCCCTACCGGCCCAAGGCACTGGAGGCCGACTCCGCGCAGACGGGCGGCCGGGGCCTGCTGCTCGTACGGGAGATCACCCGTGAAGCGGGCGGCCTGTGCGACGTCGAGCACACCGCGAGCGGAGGCAAGATCATCTGGGCCGAGCTGCCGCTGGTCCCGGTGCTGAACGGTGAGGCCACCCCGATCTAGTCCGCGACCGCGCGGGTGCGGCCCGCACCCGGGCCGCGTCACCCGCACGTCTCACCAGCCGCCGGACGGCCCCGTCAGTTCCCTGACCGCCGGGCGCGCGGCGTCCAGCACCGTCATGAACCACGCCGAGAACGTGGCCCGGCCGTGCAGCTCCTTCAGCTCGGCGGGCGTCACGAACGCCGTCTCGCCGACCTCCTCGGGGTCCGGCCGGAGCGCGGACTGCACCATGCCGACGAAGAGGTGGTTGTACTCCTGCTCCACCAGCCCCGACGCCGGGTCGGGATGGTTGTAGCGCACCGTGCCGGCCTCCGCGAGCAGGGACGGCGAGACCCCGAGCTCCTCGTACGTACGCCGGGCGGCGGCCGCGAACGGCGCCTCACCGGGGTAGGGGTGTCCGCAGCAGGTGTTCGACCAGACACCGGGGGAGTGGTACTTGGTGAGCGCGCGGCGCTGGAGCAGCAGCCGGCCGTGCTCGTCGAAGAGGAAAACGGAGAACGCGCGGTGCAGCCGGCCGGGCGGCTGATGGGCGGAGAGCTTCTCCGCGGTGCCGATGGTATGGCCCTGTTCGTCGACCAGTTCGAGCAGGATCGCTGGTGATGTGCCGTTCGACGAACTGTTCGCCGCAGTGGCTGGTGTGATCGGCATGACCATCCTTCGCATCGTTCCTCGGCCCCGGGAGTCTGCCCAGTCTGCCGCAAAAACGGTGCTTGTCCGCACTTCGGCGGCCTGGCATGTCCGCCCCGCGGCGCGGTGCGCACGGCGGGGCGGACGGACGTGTCAGACCCCGAAGGCCGCCGGGTAGCGGATCTCACCGCGCGGAACCGCGGCCGATCCGTCCAGCATCAGCGCCATCACGGCCTCGTCCGGCACCTCGAAACCTGGCCTGATTCCGTACCGGGACGCGCGCTCGAAACCGAACCGCGGGTAGTACTCCGGATGCCCGAGCACCACCACCAGGCCCTCACCGCGCGCCCGCGCCGCGTCCAGCACGGCCCGCACCACAGCCTGCCCCGCGCCCTGACGCCAGTACCGGGGCGCGGTCGCCACCGGGGCCAGCGCGAGCGCGGGCGCGTCGCCCACACGGCACCGCGTGAGCAGCGCGTACGCCGCGGGGGAGCTTCCCCCACAGCCTCCGGCGTGGGAGGTACCCCCGGCGGCCTCCGCGATGTACGACAGTCCCAGCCACGCCTCGCCGTCCTTGCGGAGCGCGTCCACCAGGGCCGCCTCGTCCGGCGTGGGGAAGGCGGCCGTGTTCAGCTCGCGGACCGCGTCGGCGTCGGCCGCCGTCTCGGGGCGGGTGCGCCAGCGGGGGTCGGCAGGACGCAGCACATAGCCGGTGTAGCCGTACTCCGCGCCGTGCTCGCGGCGCATGGCGATCTCCTCGCGCGTGGCGGCGAGGGCCTCGGCCATGCCGGGCGCCGCGGGATCCGCGGCGTCGGCCCGCGCGGCCGGCGGGCCGTAGTACTCGTCCCAGTCGGTCTCCGGCTGGCGGTGCACCGAGAGGATCGCGTATCCGGCGGCGGACGCCGCAGCGCAGTTTCCGGCGGTCGTACGCAGCCGGTGGTGCCGGTCCCAGAAGGCGCGGGCGGCGGCCGAGGGCTCGGCCGTCCACTCGCACTCGGTCAGGACGAGGGAACCGCCCGGGGCGAGCAGCCGCCGCCACGCGGCGAGGGCCGTGTCGAAGCCGATGGAGTAGGCGGAGCTCTCCGCCCAGACGAGATCGAACGACCCGTCAGGGAAGGGGAGGTCGCCCATGTCGGCGCCGACGGTACGGATGGCGTCACCGAGCCCGCGGGCGTCGGCGGACTGCCGCAGTTCGTCGAGGAACGGCTGGTGCAGGTCGACCGCGGTCACCTGTGCGCCGGCCTCGGCGGCCAGCAGCAGTGCGGAACGGCCCGGGCCGCAGCCCAGGTCGAGCACCCGCGGACGCGCGGGCAGCGGTCCCGCGGCGGCGAGCAGCCGCAGCGAGGTGGCGTCGGAACCGGGGCCCTGCCGCGGAAGACCGTGGTGCAGGGCGAAGAAGGCGTCGTGCGATGCGTTGTCGGACAACGAAGAAACCCTTGTGTGTGAAAGGGCTCCGGCCGACGGCACGACCGGGTCCGGTGGACGGACCGGGTCGGATCAGTGGTGGCCGGGAGCCCGGAAGCGGATGACGGACCGGGCGTGCGCAGGGACGGGGGTACCACCACGCCGCCAGGCGTAGGGGGACTCCATTGCGGCAGTCATCAACCTCAGCTCCTCTCAAAGGTTCGGCCGGGGCGCGATCGCCCCGGCCGAACGCCAACAACAAGGCGCCCGCTCAGTGACAGAGTTTCGCCTCGTGCTCCGCGTGCCCGACGGGCTCCAGCTGGAACGTGCAGTGCTCGACGTCGAAGTGGTCGCCGATGCAGCCCTGGAGTTCGTGGAGGAGCTTCTCGTACCCCACCGCGTCCAGCACGTCCTGGGTCACCACCACATGGGCGGAGAGCACCGGCATGCCCGAGGTGATCGTCCAGGCGTGCAGGTCGTGCACGTCCTCCACGCCCGGCAGCGCCAGCATGTGCGCCCGGACCTCGCCCATGTCGACGCCCTTGGGCGCCGCCTCGAGCAGCACGTTGAGCGTCTCGCGCAGCAGCCGCAGCGTGCGCGGGACGATCATGAGGCCGATGACGAGGGACGCGATCGGGTCGGCGTACTGCCAGCCCGTGCCCAGGATGATGCCGGCCGACACCAGCACGGTGACCGAGCCGAGCGCGTCGGCGAGCACCTCCAGGTAGGCGCCGCGGACGTTCAGGCTCTCCTTCTGGCCGCGTACCAGGAGGGAGAGCGAGATCATGTTGGCGACCAGGCCGACGAGGGCGAACGCGACGGTCAGGCCGCCGCGGGTCTCGGCCGGTGTGATGAAGCGCTCGACCGCCTCGAACAGCAGGTAGCCGCCGACGCCGAGCAGCAGCAGGCAGTTGGCGAGCGCGGCGAGGATCTCCGCCCTCGCGAAGCCGAAGGTGCGGTTCAGCCCGGCCGGACGGTTGGCGAAGTGGATGGCGAGCAGGGCCATGGCCAGTCCGACGGCGTCCGTCGCCATGTGGGCGGCGTCCGCGATCAAGGCGAGCGAGCCGGACAGCACACCACCGACGATCTCGAGAACCATCACGCCCAGCGTGATGGAGAGGGCGATGCGAAGCCGTCCCTTGTAGGCGGCGGCCGCGGTCCCCGTCGGCGGCGGCCCGCCGTGCGTATGCCCGTGGTCGTGCCCAGCCCCCATGAGGATGCCTCCAAGCCGGTGTCGGCGGTGTCGTCCAGGCCTCAGTGAACTACGGGTGGGGGGTATGGTCAACACGGCACTGAACACCGTTGTCATGTGCCCTGACCTGCGGAAATGTGTGCAGGTCAGACGCTTGTGCGATCAGCGGGCCGCGGCTTCGGGGTGCCGACGGAGCCAGCCCTCCCAGGCGGACTCGACCATCTCCCGTACCCCGTACGAGGCCGTCCAGCCCAGTTCCTTGGTGATCAGATCGACCGAGGCGACCGCCTTCGCGGCGTCCCCGGGCCGGCGCTCCTCCACGACGGGGACGAAGGGCCGGCCGGTGACCTCGCCCACCAGATCGGCGAGCTCGCGCACCGAGACCCCCACACCGCGTCCGATGTTCACCGTCAGATCGCCGGCGGCGTCCGGTTCGGCCAGCCGCCGGGCCACGGCCAGATGCGCGTCGGCCAGGTCCGCGACGTGGATGTAGTCGCGGATGCACGTGCCGTCCGGTGTCGGATAGTCCGCACCGAAGATGCGCGGGGCCTCGCCCCGCGTGATCCGGTCGAAGAACATCGGGATGATGTTGAACGCGCCCGTGTCCGACAGCGCGGGCGCGGCAGAGCCCGCCACGTTGAAGTACCGCAGGCAGGCCGTGGCCAGGCCGTGAGCGCGGCCCGCCGCCCGCACCAGCCACTCACCGGTGAGCTTCGTCTCCCCGTACGGATTAATCGGCGCACAGGGCGCGCTCTCCGGGACGAGGTCCGTCTCCGGCATCCCGTACACGGCCGCCGACGACGAGAACAGGAACCGCCGCACCCCCGCCGCGACGACCGCCTCCAGCAGGACCGTCAGGCCGTGCACGTTCTCCCGGTAGTAGCGCAACGGCTGCTCGACGGACTCCCCGACCTGCTTCTTCGCCGCGAGATGGACGACGCCGGTGACCCCGTGGTCGGCGAGTGTGCGGGCCACGAGCTCCTGGTCGAGCACGGAACCGCGTACCAGCGGGACGCTCTCCGGCAGACGCTCACGAATGCCCGAGGACAGGTCGTCGAGCACCACGACCCGCTCACCGGCAGCCGTCATGGCATGCGCCACATGCGCGCCGATATAACCCGCTCCACCTGTGATCAGCCAAGTCATGACGGCCACCCTAGGCCGTGTCCCCGGTGCCCCGTCCCCGCACGCGGTGTCCGCCGCCGTGTCCCGTTCCCTTCAGGCCCCCTGGCCCTGCCCCGGCGTCCGGCCGCGGTTTGTCCGGCGAGGCGGTGATCGACCATGATGATCCCGGCGGGCCTCCGAGGCGTGAACGGCCGATGAATTCCCGCTCCGCTTCATCCGATAGCCTCAGCCGACGTGCCGCCGCCCGGGGACCGGGCCGAGCCGCCGTGCCAGTGCATCGTCAGCTCCAAGGAGTGAGTTCGTCTGTCGACCGCCATCCTCACCGGTCCGCCGGTACCCGGATCGCCGCTCGAAGGCGATCTGCGGTCGCTGGGCTTCGACGTGCACGTCGCCAACGGTCCCGAGCACACCGCCGCGCTCGTCGCGGACGTGCCGGGAGCCGAGCGTGTCGCCCTGGTCGACCCCCGCTTCGTCGGGCACGTGCACGCCCTGCGGCTGGCCCTGACCGACCCCCGCTTCCCTGCCGCCGCCGTCACCGGGGCGCTGACCGCCCAGCCGGCCGCCCGCGCCGCGCTGACCGCGGCCGTGCGCACGGTCACGGCGACCGTGCCCGCCGGGGCGGCCGCCGTCACCGGGGCCGGGCTGGTGGACGACGTCGCCACCGCCCTCGAAGCCGGGGGCGCCACCGTGCACCGTCCCGAGCTGGGCTCCCTGGTCGCCGAGGTGCCCACGGAGGCGGAGCAGAGGCACCGGGTCCGCGCGGCGGTCGAGGCCGTCGACGACGAGGCCGTCCGCCTGCGCTCCGCCGTCAAGGCGCGCGACGGCTTCTTCACGACCTTCTGCATCAGCCCGTACTCCCGCTACATCGCCCGCTGGTGCGCCCGCCGCGGACTGACTCCGAACCAGGTCACCACCGCCTCGCTGCTCACCGCGCTGATCGCCGCCGGATGCGCGGCGACCGGCACCCGCCCGGGCTTCGTCGCGGCCGGAGTGCTGCTGCTCGTCTCCTTCGTCCTGGACTGCACCGACGGCCAGCTCGCCCGCTACTCGCTGCAGTACTCGACGATGGGCGCCTGGCTGGACGCCACCTTCGACCGCGCCAAGGAATACGCCTATTACGCCGGTCTCGCCCTCGGCGCCGCACGCGCCGGCGGCGACGACGTATGGGCGCTCGCGCTCGGCGCGATGGTCCTGCAGACCTGCCGGCACGTCGTCGACTTCTCGTTCAACGAGGCCAACCACGACGCCACAGCGAACACGAGTCCCACGGCAGCCCTGTCGGACAGGCTCGACAGCGTCGGCTGGACGGTGTGGGTGCGCCGGATGATAGTGCTGCCGATCGGCGAGCGCTGGGCCATGATCGCGGTGCTCACCGCCGTCACCACCCCCCGGATCGTCTTCTGGGCCCTGCTGGTCGGCTGCTCCCTCGCCGCCTGCTACACCACCGCCGGCCGCGTGCTGCGCTCCCTGACCCGCAGGGCGCACCGAACCGACCGCGCCGCCCGGGCGCTCGCGGACCTCGCCGACTCCGGTCCGCTGGCCCAGGCGGTGGCGCGTGCCGCCGCGAAGAGCGTGCGCGACCTCCCCGGGCTCATACCGCTCGCGGCCGCCGTCACCGGTGCCGCCGCGGTCGTGGCCACAGCCGCCTTCACCGGTTTCGGCTCCGGGTGGACCGTCGTGGCGGCCGCCGGTTACGCGGTCACCTCCGGCATCGCGGTCGCGCGGCCCCTCAAGGGCGCCCTCGACTGGCTGGTGCCCCCGGTGTTCCGGGCCGCCGAGTACGGCACCGTCCTCGTCCTCGCCGCTCACGCGGAGGTGAACGGGGCGCTACCGGCAGCTTTCGGGCTGGTGGCGGCAGTCGCCTACCATCACTACGACACGGTGTACCGCATACGCGGCGGTACGGGCGCGCCCCCGCACTGGCTGGTGCGGGTGATCGGCGGGCACGAGGGGCGGGTCCTGGCGGTCGCGCTGGCGGCCTTCCTGCTGAACGGCACGGACTTCACCATCGCGCTGACGGTCATCGCCGTGGCTGTCGCGCTCGTGGTGCCGGCCGAGAGCATCCGCTTCTGGGTGTCCTCAGGCGCACCCGCAGTACATGACGAAGGAGAACCCGCATGATCGGCCTCGTACTGGCAGCCGGTGCCGGAAGGCGTCTTCGCCCCTACACCGACACGCTCCCGAAGGCCCTCGTGCCTGTGGACGGCGACACCACCGTCCTGGACCTCACCCTCGGCAACTTCGCCGAGATCGGGCTCACCGAGGCCGCGATCGTCGTCGGCTACCGCAAGGAGGCCGTCTACGAGCGCAAGGCGGCGCTCGAGGCGAAGTACGGTCTGAAGCTCACTCTCGTCGACAACGACAAGGCCGAGGAGTGGAACAACGCCTACTCCCTGTGGTGCGCCCGTGACGTCCTCGCCGAGGGCGTCATCCTCGCCAACGGCGACACCGTGCACCCCGTGTCGGTCGAGAAGACGCTCCTCGCCGCCCGCGGAAACGGCCGGCGGATCATTCTCGCCCTCGACACGGTGAAGAACCTCGCCGACGAGGAGATGAAGGTCGTCACGGCCGACGGCAAGGGCGTCCGGCGGATCACCAAGCTCATGGACCCCGCCGACGCCACCGGTGAGTACATCGGTGTCACCCTCATCGAGCCCGAGGCCGCCGCCGACCTCGCCGACGCGCTGAAGGCCACCTTCGAGCGTGACCCGGACCTCTACTACGAGGACGGCTACCAGGAGCTCGTCCATCGCGGTTTCACGATCGACGTGGCCCCGATCGGGGACGTCAGGTGGGTCGAGATCGACAACCACGACGACCTCGCGAAGGGCCGTGAGATCGCGTGCCTGTACTGACCCGGCTCATCCCTTCCCCGGTCGTCGTCGACATCCGCGCGGGAGCCCTGGACGATCTGGCCGCGCTCCTTGCGGACCAGCGCATCTCCGCGTCCGGCAAGCTCGCCTTCGCCGTCAGCGGCGGCTCCGGGCAGGCGCTGCGCGAGCGTCTGGCGCCCGCGCTGCCGGGCGCCGACTGGTACGAGGTCTGCGACGGCACCATCGACTCCGCGGTCAAGCTCGCCGACGACATAAAGGGCAGCCGGTACGACGCGGTCGTCGGCCTCGGCGGCGGCAAGATCATCGACGTGGCGAAGTACGCCGCGGCCCGGGTCGGGCTTCCGCTCGTCGCCGTAGCGACCAACCTGGCGCACGACGGCCTGTGCTCGCCGATCTCCATCCTGGACAACGACAACGGCCGCGGCTCCTACGGCGTGCCCTCGCCGATCGCCATGGTCATCGACCTCGACGTGGTCCGCGACGCTCCCGTGCGCTTCGTCCGCTCCGGCATCG
Source organism: Streptomyces sp. NPDC002867 (assembly GCF_053591895.1). Taxonomy (NCBI): domain Bacteria; kingdom Bacillati; phylum Actinomycetota; class Actinomycetes; order Kitasatosporales; family Streptomycetaceae; genus Streptomyces; species Streptomyces sp. NPDC002867. The sequence goes on from NZ_JBSFUR010000008.1 coordinate 182,770, forward strand.
GCGACGCGATCTCCAACATCTCGGCGATCGCCGACTGGGAGCTCTCCCACCGCGTCAACGGCGAGCCGGTGGACGGCCTCGCCGCGGCCATGGCCCGCACCGCCGGTGAGGCCGTGCTGCGCCACCCCGGCGGCGTCGGCGACGACGAGTTCCTCACCGTCCTCGCCGAGGCCCTGGTGCTCTCCGGCATCGCCATGTCGATCAGCGGCGACTCCCGGCCTTCGTCCGGCGCCTGCCACGAGATCAGCCACGCCTTCGACCTCCTCTACCCCAAGCGGGCCGCCAGCCACGGCGAGCAGGTCGGCCTCGGCGCCGCGTTCGCGATGCACCTGCGCGGTGCGCGCGAGGACGCGGCGCTGTTCGCCGCGGCACTGCGCCGGCACGGGCTGCCGGTGCTGCCGGAGGAGATCGGGTTCTCCACGGAGGAGTTCGTCCGCGCCGTGGAGTACGCACCGCAGACCCGCCCGGGACGGTTCACCGTCCTCGAGCACCTCGACCTCACCACCGACCAGATCAGGGACGCGTACGCCGACTATGCCAAGACCATCCGTAGCTGAACTGCGTCCGGTCGTTCACCCGGCGGGTGTGAAGGACCGGCGCAGCGGAGAGCACTGGGGCGGGCGCCTGTACATGCGGGAGATCTCGCTGCGCGTCACCCGCTCCCTGGTGAACACCCGGGTCACGCCGAACCAGCTGACCTACCTGATGACTCTCGCGGGCGTCCTCGCCGCTCCGGCGCTGCTGGTGCCGGGGATCTGGGGTGCGGTCCTCGGCGTGGTGGCGGTCCAGCTGTACCTGCTGCTCGACTGCGTCGACGGTGAGGTGGCCCGCTGGAAGAAGCAGTTCTCGCTGTCCGGCGTGTACCTGGACCGGGTCGGCGCCTACCTGTGCGACGCGGCGGTCCTGGTGGGCTTCGGCCTGCGCGCCGCGGACCTGTGGGGCAGCGGGCGGATCGACTGGCTGTGGGCCTTCCTCGGCACGCTCGCCGCGCTCGGCGCGATCCTGATCAAGGCGGAGACCGACCTGGTCGGTGTCGCCCGCCACCAGGGCGGGCTGCCCCCGGTCAAGGAGGCGGCGGCCGAGCCGCGCTCCTCCGGCATGGCGCTCGCCCGCCGGGCCGCCGCCGCGCTGAAGTTCCACCGGCTGGTCCTCGGCATCGAGGCGTCCCTGCTCATCCTGGTACTGGCCGTCCTGGACCAGCTGCGGGGCGACCTGTTCTTCTCGCGCCTCGGCGTCGCCGTGCTGGCCGGCATCGCGCTGCTGCAGACGGTGCTGCACCTGGTCTCGATCCTGGCGTCGAGCAGGCTCAGATGACGGCTCCGCTCAAGCTGGGCGCGGTCGTCATCACCATGGGGAACCGCCCCGACGAACTGCGCGCGCTCCTCGACTCGGTCGCCAAGCAGCACGGCGACCGGATCGAGGTCGTCGTCGTCGGCAACGGCGCCCCCGTGCTCGACGTCCCCGAAGGCGTGCGGACCGTGGACCTGCCCGAGAACCTCGGCATCCCGGGCGGACGCAACGTGGGCATCGAGGCGTTCGGCCCGTCCGGCAGGGACGTCGACGTCCTGCTCTTCCTCGACGACGACGGCCTGCTGCCGGGCGCCGACACCGGCGAACTGGTGCGCGAGGCCTTCGACGCCGACCCGCGGCTCGGCATCATCAGCTTCCGCATCGCCGACCCGGAGACCGGGCTCACCCAGCGCCGCCACGTCCCGCGGCTGCGCGCCTCCGACCCGATGCGCTCCTCGCGCGTGACGACCTTCCTCGGCGGCGCCAACGCTGTGCGGACCGAGGTCATCGAGGAGGTCGGCGGGCTGCCCGACGAGTTCTTCTACGCCCACGAGGAGACCGACCTCGCCTGGCGCGCGCTCGACGCGGGCTGGGCCATCGACTACCGCGCGGACATCGTCCTGCTCCACCCCACGATGCCGCCCTCGCGGCACGCGGTCTACCACCGCATGGTGGCCCGCAACCGCGTATGGGTGGCCCGCCGCAATCTGCCCGCGCCGCTCATCCCCGTCTACCTGGGCGTCTGGGTGCTGCTCACGCTGCTGCGCCGGCCCACGGTGCCCGCGCTGAAGGCGTGGTTCGGGGGCTTCGCGGAGGGGTGGCGGACCCCCTGCGGACCGCGCCGTCCCATGAAGTGGCGTACTGTGTGGCGGCTCACCAAGCTGGGCCGACCTCCTGTCGTCTGACAAGCTCGGTTCTGAGAGCATCTGGGCCGAAGGACACACAGAGCCCCGATCAGCCCCGCATCGTGAACACGGAAGTTTCAACTTGTGAGTGACACAACCCATGACGGTGCCGTCGCGATGAGCCCCACGCCGTCGCCCGACGACGGCCTCTCGCCGGCTCAGCTCGCCGCCAAGTACGGACTGTCGGTCTCCGGCGCCCGTCCCGGCCTGGCCGAGTACGTCAGGCAGCTGTGGGGGCGGCGCCACTTCATCCTGGCCTTCTCGCAGGCCAAGCTCACGGCCCAGTACAGCCAGGCGAAGCTCGGCCAGCTGTGGCAGGTGGCGACCCCGCTGCTCAACGCGCTGGTCTACTTCCTGATCTTCGGTCTGATCCTGAAGGCCAGCCGGGGCATGCCGGTCGAGGTCTATGTGCCGTTCCTGGTGACCGGTGTGTTCGTGTTCACGTTCACGCAGAGCTCGGTGATGGCTGGCGTCCGCGCGATCTCGTCCAACCTGGGCCTGGTCCGCGCCCTGCACTTCCCGCGCGCCTCGCTGCCGATCTCCTTCGCGCTCCAGCAGCTCCAGCAGCTGCTGTTCTCGATGATCGTGCTGGTCGCCATCGTCGTGGCGTTCGGCAGCTATCCGACCTGGTCGTGGTTCCTGGTGCTCCCGGCGCTGGCCCTGCAGTTCCTGTTCAACACCGGCCTGGCCATGATCATGGCGCGGCTCGGTTCGAAGACCCCGGACCTGGCCCAGCTCATGCCGTTCGTCATGCGGACGTGGATGTACGCGTCGGGTGTGATGTTCTCCATCCCGATCATGCTCGCCGACCGGCCGGCCTGGATCGCCGACGTCCTGATGTACAACCCGGCAGCGCTCTACATGGACCTGGTCCGTTTCGCACTGATCGACGGCTACGGTTCCGAGAACCTGCCGTCGCACGTGTGGGCGTCGGCCGTCGGCTGGGCCGTCGTGACCGGCTTCGCGGGCTTCGTGTACTTCTGGAAGGCTGAGGAGCGGTACGGCCGTGGCTGACGACAAGAACGACAACAGGTCCACCGCACGCGTGCCGACCGTCATCGCGGACGATGTCCACATCGTCTACCGCGTCAACGCGGGCGGCGGTGGCAGGGGGAGCGCCACCGCGGCCCTGAGCCGGATCCTGCGCCGCGACAAGGGCGAGTCCCGCGGGGTGCGCAAGGTGCACGCCGTACGCGGTGTGTCCTTCACCGCCTACCGCGGCGAGGCCATCGGCCTCATCGGCACCAACGGCTCCGGCAAGTCGACCCTCCTGCGGGCGATCGCCGGCCTGCTGCCCGCCGAGAGCGGCAGGGTCTACACCGACGGACAGCCCTCGCTGCTCGGCGTCAACGCCGCGCTGATGAACGACCTCACGGGTGAGCGCAACGTCATACTCGGCGGCCTGGCCATGGGCATGTCGCGTGAGGAGATCCGCGAGCGCTACCAGGACATCGTCGACTTCTCCGGCATCAACGAGAAGGGCGACTTCATCACCCTGCCCATGCGCACGTACTCCTCCGGCATGGCGGCCAGGCTCCGTTTCTCCATCGCCGCCGCCAAGGACCACGACGTCCTGATGATCGACGAGGCACTGGCCACCGGCGACCGCCGCTTCCAGATCCGCTCCGAGGAGCGCATCCGCGAGCTCCGCAAGGAGGCCGGCACGGTCTTCCTGGTCAGCCACAGCAACAAGTCGATCAGGGACACCTGCGACCGGGTCCTGTGGCTGGAGAAGGGCGAGCTGCTGATGGACGGCCCGACCGACGAGGTCATCAAGGCGTACGAGAAGGAGACCGGCAAGTAGCCGTCACGACGTCCCGGGCCCCTGCCGCAGGCCGAGCGGCGGGGGCCCTCGTGCCCCGGTCGCGTCCTCTCGCCGTGCCCCTCCGGATGCGCACGGACCACGACAATGGTCAAGTTCCCTACGTCCGGGGAAGGTTGGGGCGAATCGGGCCGTTGGCCCCCGGGTGCGCGGCACCCTGGAGCCGCGTCGTGCGTTGTACAACGTAAGCTGTAGCGGTGCGGAATCGCGGCAAGTGGGGGGATTTATCCCTTCCGCCTCAGGGGTCGGGCGGTCACCGGAGGTCAGGATGGGCGGCGGCGTGTCCGAAATAGGATGTATTGGGTCGGCAGTGTAGAACGGGAGATGTGACGGCCATGACGGAATCTCTCCAGCTCCGCCACGCCTGTGCCGTCCCCCTCGTACCGGGCAGTGCGCGGTGACGGCCGCCCGGGAGGCGCGTGAGGCCTCCGCCCGCGCGACCCTCGACAAGGCCGCCCACGAGAACTTCCCCGTCGCCCCCTTCTTCCTCCCACGTGACTGGCGCGACGACCTCATGGCCGTCTACGGATTCGCCCGCCTCGTCGACGACATCGGTGACGGCGACCTCGCCCCCGGCGGCGCCGACGCCCGCAGCCTCGGTGTCGGCCCCGCCGAGGCCGACGACCCGCTCGTCCTCCTGGACGCCTTCGAGGCCGACCTGCGCCGCGTCTTCGACCCGGCCGGCGACACCCCGCGTCATCCGCTGCTGCGCGCCCTGCGGCCCACCGTCCGCCGCCGCTCGCTCACCCCCGAGCCCTTCCTCGGCCTCATCGCCGCCAACCGGCAGGATCAGCTCGTCCGCCGCTACGAGACCTGGGACGACCTGCGCGCCTACTGCGAGCTGTCGGCCACCACCGTCGGCCGGATGGTCCTCGCGATCACCGGCACGTCGAGCCCCGAGCGCATCCGCCGTTCCGATGCCGTGTGCACCGCGCTGCAGATCGTCGAGCACCTCCAGGACGTCGCCGAGGACCTGGCCCGCGACCGCGTCTACCTGCCCGCCGAGGACCTCGAGCGCTTCCGCGTCACCGAGGAGGACCTCGCCGCCCCCACGGCGAACGCCTCGGTGCGGGCACTGATCGCCTACGAGTCCCGGCGGGCCCGCGACCTCCTCGACGAGGGCACGGCGCTCGTGGGCAGCGTGCACGGCAGGCTGCGGCTGCTCCTCGCCGGATTCGTCGGCGGTGGGCGCGCCGCCCTCGCCGCGATCGCCACGGCCGGACATGATGTGCTGCCCGGACCGCCCAAAGCCGCGAAGGCCCACGTGCTGCGCGAAACGGGAGCGGTCTTGCGAAGAGCACGCAGGAAGGGATGAGCCGGACGATGGAGGGATCGCGCCAGACGCCCGCGCCGGTACAGGCCGCGTACCGCTACTGCGAGGCCGTGACCGGGCAGCAGGCCCGCAACTTCGCCTACGGAATCCGGCTGCTGCCGGCCGACAAGCGCCAGGCCATGTCGGCGCTGTACGCGTTCTCCCGGCGGGTCGACGACATCGGTGACGGTGCGCTGACCCCCGAGGCCAAGTACGCCCGGCTGGAGGACACCCGGCAACTGCTCGACCGCGTCCGTAAGGGCGCCGTCGACGACGACGACACCGACCCCGTCGCCGTCGCGCTCGCCGACGCGGCACAGCGCTTCCCCCTGCCGCTGGACGGGCTCGACGAACTCATCGACGGCGTCCTGATGGACGTGCGCGGCAAGACGTACGAGACCTGGGACGACCTCAAGGTCTACTGCCGCTGTGTCGCGGGCGCGATCGGCCGGCTCTCGCTCGGCGTGTTCGGCACCCAGCCCGGCGCACGCGGCACCGACCGCGCCGCCGAGTACGCCGATACGCTCGGCCTCGCCCTGCAACTGACCAACATCCTCCGCGACGTTCGCGAGGACGCCGCCAACGGGCGCAGCTACCTGCCCGCCGACGACCTCGCGAGGTTCGGCTGCTCCGCGGGCTTCCACAGCACCACCCCGCCGCCGGGGGCCGACTTCGTGGGCCTGGTCCACTTCGAAGCGCGCCGCGCCCGGGCGCTGTTCGCCGAGGGCTACCGGCTGCTGCCCATGCTCGACCGCCGCAGCGGCGCCTGCGTCGCCGCCATGGCGGGCATCTACCGCCGTCTGCTCGACCGCATCGAGCGCGACCCCGAGGCGGTGCTGCGCGGCCGGGTATCCCTGCCCGGCCACGAGAAGGCGTACGTGGCGGTCCGCGGCCTCTCGGGTCTCGACGCCCGCCACATCGGCCGCCGCACGCAGGGGGGCCGCGCGTGAGGCCGCTCGCGGTCGCGGCCCCGCGAGGGCCGCTCGTCACTGCCGTCCGCCCCGTACGCGGAACGGTGGCCGCGCACCCGCACCCGCAGCCGCTGCCCAGGACACAGGCGACTGCGTGCCCGCGCGGGGCGGAGCCCGTGGCAGCGCAGCGCACGGTGCCCGTGCCCGTAAGGCACTCGCCCGCGCGCGCCGCGGGTCCGGGCGGGTGCCCGTACCCGTACCGCTGGCTCGGGAGCGGTGGCCCCCGAACGGCCCTTCGGCGGAGCCGAATCCTTCGGACAGTGCCCGTGCCGCGTCCGCGCGGGGCCGCAGCGGCGGCCGCGTCCGTGACGCCTCGGAGGAGGGAGAGCCGATGACGGGCGACGACACCCTGGGGCCGCACGCCGTGGTCGTCGGCGGCGGTATCGCCGGAGTCACCGCCGCTCTGCAACTCGCCGAGGCCGGGCTCGAGGTCACCCTTCTCGAGGGGCGGCCCCGCCTCGGCGGACTCGCCTTCTCCTTCCGCCGCGGTGACCTCACCGTCGACAACGGCCAGCACGTCCACCTGCGCTGCTGCACCGCCTACCGCTGGTTCCTCGACCGCATCGACGCCGCCCGGCTGGCGCCCGTGCAGGACCGGCTGGACGTCCCCGTGCTCGACGTGGCGGCTCCCGGCGGACCGCGGCTCGGCCGGCTGCGGCGTACCGCCCTGCCCGTACCGCTGCACCTCGCGGGCGGGCTCGCCGCCTACCCGCACCTCTCGCTCGCCGAGCGCGTCGGCGTCGCACGCGCCGCGATGGCGCTGGGCAGGCTCGACCCCGCCGACCCCGCGCTCGACGGCATCGACTTCGCCACCTGGCTCGGCCGGCACGGCCAGTCGCCGCGCGCCGTCGCCGCCTTGTGGGACCTCGTCGGCGTCGCGACCCTCAACTCCCGTGCACCGCACGCCTCCATGGGCCTCGCCGCCATGGTCTTCAAGACCGGGCTGCTCTCCGAGCCCGGCGCCGCCGACATCGGCTGGGCCCGCGTACCCCTCGGCGAGCTGCACGACACCCTCGCCCGCAAGGCGCTCGACGCGGCCGGTGTGCGCACCGGACTCTCCACCCGCGTGCGGGGCATCACCCGTGCCGAAGGCGGCCGTTGGCAGGTGGCGGCCGGCGGCGAGACGCTGCACGCCGACGCCGTCGTCCTCGCCGTGGCGCAGCGCGAGGCGCACGCCCTGCTGCCGGAAGGGGCCGTGGACGACCCCGGCCGGCTGCTGGACATCGGCACCGCCCCGATCCTCAACGTCCATGTCGTGTACGACCGCAAGGTGCTGCGCCGCCCGTTCTTCGCCGCGCTCGGCACCCCCGTGCAGTGGGTCTTCGACCGCACCCAGGCCTCCGGGTGCACCGAGGGCCAGTACCTGGCGCTGTCGCAGTCGGCGGCGGAGGACGAGATCGACGATCCGGTCGCCGTGCTGCGCGAGCGCTACCTGCCCGAACTGGAACGGCTGTTGCCCGCCGCGCGCGGCGCACGCGTCCGCGACTTCTTCGTCACACGGGAGCGCACGGCGACGTTCGCGCCCGCCCCCGGCGTCGGCCGTCTGCGGCCGGGCGCGCGCACGCGCGCCCCCGGCCTGTACCTTGCTGGCGCGTGGACTGCCACCGGCTGGCCCGCGACCATGGAGGGCGCCGTGCGCAGCGGGTTCAGTGCCGCCGGTGCTGCGCTCTCCGCGCTCGGCCGTCGCCATGAACATCCGCTCAAGGAGGCGGCGTGAGCACCAGTACTGGAACAAGAGGAGTAAGCGTGCCGACAGTGCCCTCGGCGAACCCGGCTGAAGACACCGCACAGACCGCCCCGGCCGTGGAAGCCACGGACATCGCCGCGCTGCTGGAGCGCGGCCGCACCCTGTCCACGCCGGTGCTGCGCGCCGCTGTGAACCGGCTCGCCCCGCCCATGGACACCGTGGCCGCCTACCACTTCGGCTGGATCGACGCCGAGGGCCGCCCCTCGGACGGCGACGGCGGCAAGGCGGTGCGCCCGGCGCTCGCGCTGCTGTCCGCCGAGGCGGCCGGGGCCGCGCCCGAGGTCGGCATTCCGGGCGCGGTCGCGGTCGAGCTCGTGCACAACTTCTCGCTCCTGCACGACGACCTGATGGACGGCGACGAGCAGCGCAGGCACCGCGACACGGTGTGGAAGGTGCACGGCCCCGCGCAGGCCATCCTCGTCGGCGACGCACTCTTCGCGCTGGCCAACGAACTCCTGCTGGAGATCGGCACCGTGGAGGCGGGCCGCGCCACCCGCCGCCTGACCACCGCGACGCGCAAGCTCATCGACGGCCAGGCCCAGGACATCTCCTACGAGCACCGGGAGCGGGTCACCGTCGAGGAGTGCCTGGAGATGGAGGGCAACAAGACCGGCGCGCTGCTGGCCTGCGCCGTCTCCATCGGCGCGGTCCTCGGCGGTGCCGACGACCGTACGGCCGACACCCTGGAGGCGTACGGCTACCACCTCGGGCTGGCCTTCCAGGCCGTCGACGACCTGCTCGGCATCTGGGGCGACCCCGTCGCCACCGGCAAGCAGACGTGGAGCGACCTGCGCCAGCGCAAGAAGTCCCTGCCGGTCGTCGCCGCGCTCGCCGCCGGCGGCCCGGCCTCCGAGCGCCTTGGCGCGCTGCTCGCGGCCGACGCCAAGAGCAACGACTTCGACAGCTTCTCCGAGGAGGAGTTCGCCGCCAGGGCCGCCCTGATCGAGGAGGCGGGCGGCCGCGAGTGGACCTCCCAGGAGGCCCGCCGCCAGCACGCCGTCGCGATCGAGGCCCTCGACGGCGTCGACATGCCGGAACGGATCCGCGCGCAGCTCGTGGCGCTCGCGGACTTCGTCGTCGTACGGAAGAGATGATCACCATCACGCGCAGCACGAGGCGGAGCGTCAGCCGCGCCATATGAATCGCGTCGCCGGCCGGTGACGCCGAGCGTCACCGGCCGACGGAGACCCCAGCACAGCAGAGGACCACTGCAACGAAGGGGAAGCCATGACAGCGACGACCGACGGAGGCAACGGGCCCCTGCGGGCCTCGGGTGCCGCTGCCGGCAACACGACCGCCCCCGCCCCCGGCACAGCCACGACGGCCACGGGGCCGAAGGCCCCCGCGGACGTCCGCGAGGCCGCCGGGAAGGCGGTGGAACGGGCGGTCGACCATCTGCTCCGACGCCAGGACGCCCAGGGCTGGTGGAAGGGCGACCTCGAGACCAACGTGACGATGGACGCGGAGGATCTGCTGCTGCGGCAGTTCCTCGGCATCCAGGACGAGCGGACCACCGAGGCGTCCGCCCGATTCGTGCGCGGGCAGCAGCGCGAGGACGGCACCTGGGCGACGTTCTACGGCGGCCCCGGTGAACTGTCCACCACCATCGAGGCGTACGTCGCCCTGCGGCTCGCCGGGGACCGGCCCGACGACCCGCACATGCTGCGCGCGGCGGCGTGGATCCGCTCGCGGGGCGGCATCGCCGCGAGCCGCGTCTTCACCCGGATCTGGCTCGCCCTGTTCGGCTGGTGGAAGTGGGAGGACCTGCCCGAGCTCCCGCCGGAACTGATCTTCCTGCCCCCGTGGTTCCCGCTGAACATCTACGACTTCGGCCAGTGGGCCCGGCAGACGATCGTCCCGCTCACCGTCGTGTCCGCCAAGCGGCCCGTGCGCCCGGCGCCTTTCCCGCTGGAGGAGCTGCACACCGATCCGGACAACCCCTGCCCGCCCAAAGCGCTTGCCCCCGCGAGGAGTTGGGAGGGGTTCTTCCAGCGCGCCGACAAGGCGCTGCACCTGTACCACAAGGTCGCCCCACGCCGTCTGCGCCGTACCGCCATGAACAGCGCGGCCCGCTGGATCATCGAGCGCCAGGAGAACGACGGCTGCTGGGGCGGCATCCAGCCCCCCGCCGTGTACTCCGTGATCGCGCTGTACCTGCTCGGCTACGACCTGGAACACCCCGTGATGCGGGCCGGCCTGGAGTCGCTGGTCCGGTTCGCCGTCTGGTACGAGCAGGACGGGCTGCCCGTCCGCATGATCGAGGCGTGCCAGTCGCCGGTCTGGGACACCTGCCTCGCCACCATCGCGCTGGCCGACGCGGGCCTGCCCGCCGACCACCCGGCGCTGGTCAGGGCCGCCGACTGGATGCTCAGCGAGCAGGTCGTACGGCCCGGGGACTGGTCCGTGCGCAGGCCCGGACTGACGCCCGGTGGCTGGGCGTTCGAGTTCCACAACGACAACTACCCCGACATCGACGACACCGCCGAGGTCATCCTCGCCCTGCGCCGGGTGAGGCATCCCGACCCGGAGCGTCTGGACGCGGCCGTCGAGCGCGGCGTCCGCTGGAGCCTCGGCATGCAGTCGGGGAACGGCGCCTGGGGCGCGTTCGACGCCGACAACACCAGCGCGTTCCCCAACCGGCTGCCGTTCTGCGACTTCGGCGAGGTGATCGACCCGCCGTCGGCGGACGTCACCGCGCACGTCGTGGAGATGCTGGCCTACGAGGGCAAGGCGGGACACCCGCGGACCCGCCGGGCGATCGAGTGGCTGCTCGCCGAACAGGAGCCGAACGGCGCCTGGTTCGGCCGCTGGGGCGTCAACTACCTCTACGGGACGGGATCCGTGGTTCCCGCGCTCACCGCGGCCGGACTGCCCGGATCCCACCCGGCCGTGCGCCGGGCGGTCGCCTGGCTGGAGTCGGTGCAGAACGACGACGGCGGCTGGGGCGAGGACCTGCGCTCCTACCGCGAGGAGAAGTGGATCGGACACGGGCCCTCCACCGCCTCCCAGACGGCCTGGGCGCTGCTGGCGCTGATCGCGGCGGGGGAGCAGGACGGCAAGGCCGCCCGGCGGGGCGTCGCCTGGCTCGCCGGCGCCCAGCGCGCGGACGGCTCCTGGGACGAGCCGCAGTTCACCGGGACCGGCTTCCCCTGGGACTTCTCCATCAACTACCACCTGTACCGGCAGGTCTTCCCGCTCACCGCGCTGGGCCGCTTCGTGCACGGCGAACCCCCCGCCGCCCGCGCGCACACCCGCAAGGGGGGATGATGGCCCGTCCCCCGGAGCCGGCCGGCTCCGCCGCACGGCTGCTGATCGCCTGTGCGCTCGGTATCGAGAAGGCCGCCCTGCGCAGCGGTGTCCGCGCCCTGGACGCGGACGGCCGGGCCGGGGACGTCACGGTGCTGCGTACCGGGATGGGTCCGGTCAACGCGGAACGGGCCGTGCTCGCCGCCTGCGCGAGCGGCCCACTGCGCGAGGCCGCCGTCGTCGCCTCCGGCTTCTGCGCGGGGCTCGCCCCGGGCATGCACCCCGGTGACCTCGTCGTCGCGGACGAGACCCGCTTCGACGAGGTCACCACCGCGTGCCCGGCTGCCGGACTACTGCGCCAGGCGGTGGCCAGGGCCGTACCGGGGCGCACCGTGCACGGCGGCCTGCTGACGGGCGTCGACCATGTGGTGCGGGGCAGCGAGCGCGCCCGGCTGGAGGCCACCGGGGCGATCGCCGTCGACATGGAGTCCGCGGCCACGCTGAGCAGCGCGCTGCGCGCCGGCCCCCGCCCGGTTGCGGCCGTCCGGGTGGTCGTGGATGCTCCGGAGCACGAACTGGTCCGAATCAGTACGGTACGCGGTGGAATATCGGCTTTCCGTGTTCTTCGTGCCGTCCTTCCTGCTTTCTACGAATGGCACCGTTCTTTGCTGCTCCCCAGGAGGTGAGCCAGATGGCCATGCCGCTCCGCCAGACCATCAGGGTCGGGACGTATCTCTTCGAACAGAAGCTCCGCAGGCGTGAGAAGTTCCCCCTCATCGTTGAACTCGAACCACTGTTCGCCTGCAATCTCGCGTGCGAAGGGTGCGGCAAGATCCAGCATCCCGCCGGCGTGCTCAAGCAGCGGATGCCGGTGGCGCAGGCGGTCGGGGCGGTGCTGGAGTCCGGGGCCCCGATGGTCTCCATCGCCGGCGGCGAGCCGCTGATGCATCCTCAGATCGGCGAGATCGTCCGCCAGTTGGTGTCCCGGAAGAAGTACGTCTTTCTCTGCACGAACGCGCTGCTGCTGCGCAAGAAGATCGAGAATTTTGAACCGTCACCCTTCTTCGCCTTCGCCGTGCACATCGACGGACTGCGCGAGCGGCACGACGAGTCGGTCGCCAAGGAGGGGGTGTTCGACGAGGCAGTGGAGGCGATCAAGGAAGCCAAGCGCCGCGGCTTCCGTGTCACCACCAACTCGACCTTCTTCAACACCGACACCCCTCAGACCGTCATCGAGGTCCTGAACTACCTCAACGACGACCTCGAGGTCGACGAGATGATGATCTCGCCCGCGTACGCCTACGAGAAGGCGCCCGACCAGGAGCACTTCCTCGGTGTCGAGCAGACGCGTGAGCTGTTCAGGAAGGCCTTCGCCGGCGGCAACCGGCGGCGCTGGCGGCTCAACCACTCCCCGCTCTTCCTCGACTTCCTCGAAGGCAAGGCTGACTTCCCCTGCACGGCCTGGGCCATCCCCAACTACTCGCTGTTCGGCTGGCAGCGCCCCTGCTACCTGATGAGCGACGGCTACGTCCCCACCTACCGCGAGCTCATCGAGGACACCGACTGGAGCAAGTACGGACGGGGCAAGGACCCGCGCTGCGCCAACTGCATGGCGCACTGCGGCTACGAACCGACCGCCGTGCTCGCCACCATGGGTTCGCTCAAGGAATCCCTGCGCGCCGCCCGCGAGACGGTCAGCGGCAGCCGGTGATCCGACGGGGACGGCGAGCGGCGGTCCGCCGGACCGGCCGCCGCGGCCCGGAGCCGTCCAGCACGCGTGAAGGGGCAGACATGTCGATCCGCGAACACATCCGGGGGCCTCGGGACCTCACGGCGCTCACCGGGCCCGACCTCGGTCCGGCGCCCGCCATGGCAGCCCAGGACCGGCCTGCCGAGGGCCCAGGCAAGGAGAACTGAGTGATGACCGAGGCGTCCAAGGGCTTCGACCTGGCGACACTGCTGGCCCGGCGCGGGGCCGAACGCTACGAGCTGCACGCCCGTCACCTCAACCACCAGCTTCCGCGCATGCTGCACACCATCGGCTTCGACAAGATCTACGAGCGGGCCGAGGGCGCGTACTTCTGGGACGCCGACGGACACGAGTACCTGGACATGCTCGCCGGGTTCGGCGTCATGGGCCTCGGGCGTCACCATCCGGTCGTACGCAAGGCCCTGCACGACGTGCTCGACGCCTCCCTGCCGGACCTCACCCGCTTCGACTGCGCTCCGCTGCCGGGCCTGCTGGCGGAGAAGCTGCTCGCCCACACCCCGCACCTGGACCGCGTGTTCTTCGGCAACAGCGGAACGGAGGCGGTGGAGACGGCGCTGAAGTTCGCCCGGTACGCCACCGGCCGGCCGCGGATGCTCTACTGCACGCACGCCTTCCACGGGCTGACCACGGGGTCCCTCTCGGTCAACGGCGAGCCCGGATTCCGGCAGGGCTTCGAGCCGCTGCTGCCCGACTCGGCGATCGCGCCCGGTGATCTGGACGCCCTGGAACGCGAGTTGCGGAGCGGCGACGTCGCGGGTCTGATCGTCGAGCCCATCCAGGGCAAGGGGGTGCTGCCGAGCCCGCCGGGATTCCTGCGGGCCGCACAGGAGCTGCTGCACCGGCACAAGGCGCTGCTGATCGCCGACGAGGTGCAGACGGGCATCGGGCGCACCGGCGACTTCTACGCCTTCCAGTACGAGGCGGGCGTCGAGCCCGACATAATCTGCCTCGCCAAGGCCCTGTCCGGCGGCTACATCCCCATCGGGGCGACGCTCGCCAAGGACTGGATCTTCAAGAAGGTCTACTCGTCCATGGACCGGGTGCTGGCGCACTCCGCCAGCTTCGGATGCAACGCCCAGGCGATGGCCGCGGGCCTGGCCGTCCTGTCGGTGCTGGAGGACGAGCAGGTCGTGGCGAACGCCCGGGTGACGGGCGAGCTGCTGCGGGCGCGGCTCGCCGCGCTCGTGGACCGCTACGAGCTGATGCGGGAGGTCCGCGGCCGCGGCCTGATGATCGGGATCGAGTTCGGACGCCCGGAGTCGATGCGGCTGCGCAGCCGGTGGGCCATGCTGCAGGCCGCCCGGAAGGGACTGTTCGCGCAGATGGTCGTGGTCCCGTTGCTGCAGAGGCACCGGATCCTCACCCAGGTCGCCGGGGACCACATGGAAGTGATCAAGCTGATCCCGCCGCTGATCATCGGCGCGCCCGAGGTGGACCGGTTCGTGGCGGCGTTCACGGCGGTCATGGACGACGCCCACAACGGCGGCGCCCTGATGTGGGACTTCGGCAAGACACTGGTCAAGCAGGCCGTGGCCAACCGCTGAGCCGTCCCCCGGGGCTCTTTGCCCGTGAGGCAAGAAACTTGCCTCACGGGCAAGAGCCTGGCGCAATGGACACATGACCACTTCCGCCGCACCGACGGGCGAGGGAATCCACCACGTCGCGCCGCGGCTGCGCGAGCTGCGCCGCCGGCGCGGGCTGACCCTCGAGGCCGCCGCCCAGCGCGCCGGGCTGTCCCCGGCCCACCTGTCCCGGCTCGAGACCGGGAACCGTCAGCCCTCGCTGCCGATGCTTCTCGCCCTCGCCAGGATCTACGGTACGACGGTCGCCGAGGTCCTCGGCGAGCTTCCGCCCGAGCGCGAGCCGGTCATCCGGGCCGGCCGCCGTGAACCGGCGTCCGCCGACGGCTGGACGTACCACCAGGTCGGCGCTCCCGGCCGGGCCATGCAGGCCCTGCGGGTGGTCGTCCCGTACGGAGCCCAGGGCGATCTGATCAGGGTGCATCCGGGCGAGGAATGGCTGTACGTCCTCGGCGGACGGCTCCGTCTCGGCCTCGGGGACGCCGTCCACGAGCTGGCGCCCGGGGACAGCGCGCACTTCGACTCGCTCACGCCGCACCGCATCGCGGCCGCCACGCCCGAGGGCGCGGAGCTGCTCTTCATGCACACCCTGCTGCAGAGTCCCGATCCGCACCCGCACGTCTGACCCCGGAGGCTGTGATGACGCCCACATGGGACCCCCTGGACAAGCCCCTGCCGGACACGCCCGAGAACAGGCGTGAGGACCGCTTCCCGCGCGGCCTGGTCATCCGGCTGTTCGCCTACCTCGTGGCGGGGCACCTCGTCGCCGCGTTCCTCTACCTGCTGTTCCTCGTGGGCGGCCAGAACCCGTAGGCGGCCCTGACCCCGGGCTCAGCCCTCGTCGACGAGCCGTTCGCGCAGCCGCTCACGGGTCGTCGCGGAGAGCCCGAGCCCCTTCGCGAGGTACTGCTCGGTGCCGCCCCACGTCTCCTCGATGGTCTCGAACGCGGCGGACAGATAGGTGGCGCGGGCGTCGAACAGCGGGCTCAGCAGCTCCATGACCTGCGCCGACATGGCCTCGGGGGAGTCGTCGCCGCGCTTGATCTTGTAGCGGCGGTGCGGGTCGTTCGACTTCAGGTAGTCCGCCTCGATCGCCTCGCGCTCCACGCCGACGGCGAGCAGGGTCACCGCGATCGACAGGCCGGCGCGGTCCTTGCCGGCCGCGCAGTGCATCAGCGCCGGGACGCTGTCCTCGGCCAGTGCGTGCAGGACGCGGCTGTGCTCGGCGGTCCGCTCCTTGATGATCATCCGGTAGGAGGCGATCATCCGGGCGGCGCCCTTGCCGTCGGCCAGGATCGACTTCAGCTGGTCGAGGTTGCCGTCCCGGACCATCTTCCAGAACTCCGCGCCGTCGGCCGGGTCGCTCAGCGGGAGATTCACGTTCCGCACGCCCGGGAGCTCGACGTCCGGGCCTTCCAGCCGCTGGTCCGCCGCATTGCGGAAGTCGAAGATCGTGTGCAGCCCGAGGGACGCGAGGAAGGCGGCGTCGCCCTCGGTGGCGTGCGCGAGGTGCCCGCTGCGGTAGAGCCTGCCGTGCCGCACGCGCCCGCCGTCCACGGTCGGCAGTCCGCCCACGTCCCGGAAGTTTCGCACTCCGGCCAGCCGGGGTTCGGTCGACGGGGCCTGCGGCAGCTGCTGCGTCACGTGGACTCCTTCAGGCGACGGCCGTCGGCGCCGGTCGCCGACGATGGCGCGATCCGACGATACGGCACAGGTTCATCAGGCAATCATGTCGGTCGTGATGCGTTCCGTGCCCGCGGGCGTGGCGGGGGCGGCCGCCCCGGCACTGTCATGAGGGCCGGGGCCCGCGGGCGCACCCCCGCACGACGCACCCGGGCTCCGCGTGAATGGCAGGCGCCGTGATCGAAAACCGATGAGTGGGGCGGCCCGATTCCCTTTGGGTGAAAGGGGCCTGCCGTCATTCGCGTGGTGTTTCTCCGGGATGCGACTGGCTGAATTCAGGCTGACCGGAAGCGGGCGGTGAGGAGCTCCGTCGCCGGCCGCGCGGCGGCAGGGGACGAAGTCGGGCGTTGCGGACGGTGCTTGGTGCCCAAGTGCACGCTTAGGCGATTATTTGTGCCTTCTGTCCGAATTGAGCCCTTGCGGATAACGTGCCCCGTCTACGGGGGAGATGGGGTACGGCTCGTGAGCAGGATCATATTCGTGACGGAACGTGCCTGCTTTCCCCGTGTCAATTCCGTGGTCAGCAAGGGAATTGACTGTCACTCGTCCACGGAGGGTGACGAGTGGGGCGGCCCGGAAATCGCGACCGGGAAAGCCGGGGGAAATTCGCGGCTTGTTCCGCCCGGTGTACTCGCCTACGGTCACGCTCAATCCGGACGGACCGCCTAATCCTGCCGCCGACCGGACTTCGAACCCACCCACGCGTGGCAGGAGCGGGGGACCCAGGTAGTACGCCGTATCCGGAGAATCCGGACGGCTCGGGGTTAATTCGCGCAACCAGCGCGAACGGGCATCTCCAGCCCGAACCCGACAGCTCACCTCGCAGGCGCCGGAGAGGAATGCGCCATGCCCGGAAAGGGTAAGCACCGCCGTCCCAAGGCCAACCCCGTCAGCCGCGGCCTCGTCGCCGCCGGTACGGGCAGCGCCGCCATAGCCCTGCCGCTGCTCGGCGCAACCGGCGCCAACGCCGCGACCCCCGCCGCCGCTCCCCAGAAGGCCGCTCCGGCCTCGGCCGCCGCGGCCGCTCCGACCGCGGCGAAGGCTCCGAAGACGTACACCGTCGTCGCCGGCGACTACCTTGCCAAGATCGCCGACGAGCAGAACGTCCGCGGCGGCTGGAAGAAGCTCTACAACGACAACCGCCGTGCCATCGGTGCGGACCCGGCGCTGATCCACCCGGGTCTTGAACTGACCATCAACGCGAAGTCGAAGGCGAAGAAGGACCCCGGGCCGCGCTCCGAGTCCACGTCCCGGTCCTCGCGCGACGCCTCGCGTGCCGCGGCGCCCGCCCCTGCGGCTCCCGCCACAAAGGCCCCCGCCACAAAGGCCCCCGCCACAAAGGCCCCCGCCACAAAGGCTCCCGCCGAGAAGGCCGCCCCGGCGTCCTCCGGCTGGACCGCCCCCGTCGGCGGCGGTGTCTCCACGCCGTACCGCGCGTCCGGTGCCATGTGGTCCAGTGGCTACCACACCGGCGTCGACTTCATCGCCGGCAGCGGCACGAGCGTGAAGTCCGTCGGTCCGGGCACCGTCGTCTCGGCCGGCTGGAGCGGCTCGTACGGCAACGAGGTCGTCATCCAGCACGGCGACGGCACCTACTCGCAGTACGCCCACCTCTCGTCCCTGTCCGTCTCCAGCGGTCAGAGCGTTGCGGGCGGCGAGCAGATCGGTCTGTCCGGTTCCACCGGCAACTCCACCGGTCCGCACCTGCACTTCGAGATCCGTACCAGCCCGTCGTACGGCTCCGACATCGACCCGCTGGCCTACCTGCGCCAGCACGGCGTCTCCATCTGACGTACACCGGCGGCCCGTTGGGCCGCCGGCCGCGCATCCCTCGTTCCGTCCGGCGGCGGAGCGGGGGATTCCGCGTATTCCGGCTTGACGGAAACTTGACAGGTGGCATAGATCACCTCCCGTCAACCCCTCCTTACGGTCGCGTAGGTCACATCCGTAAAGGAAAGATGTGCTCCCGTGGCAGACGATTCGAGAACAGAGAACAAGGGCTCATTCGGGTCGTACGCGGCGATCGGTGACAGCTTCACCGAGGGCGTGGGAGACCCCGGCCCCGACGGGACGTACGTCGGCTGGGCGGACCGGTTCGCGGTACTGCTCGCCGACCTGACGCCGGAGCACACCTTCCGGTACGCCAACCTCGCCGTACGCGGCCGCCTCCTCGACCAGATCGTCGACGAGCAGGTCCCGAGGGCCAAGCAACTCGCCCCCGACCTGGTGACGTTCTGCGCGGGAGGCAACGACATCATCCGGCCGGGCAGCGACCCGGACGACGTGGCCGAGCGGCTCGAGCGGGCGGTCGCCGACCTCAAGAACTCGGTCGGAACGGTCATGGTGACCACCGGCTTCGACACCCGGGACGTGCCGGTCCTGCGTCATCTGCGCGGAAAGATCGCCACGTACACCGCGCACGTGCGGGCCATCGCCGACCGCCACGACTGCCCCGTCCTCGACCTGTGGTCGCTCAAATCCGTTCAGGACCGGCGTGCGTGGGACGCGGACCGACTGCACCTGTCACCCGAGGGCCACACCCGCGTCGCCCTGCGCGCCGCCCAGGTGCTCGGTCTCGACGTGCCCGCCGACCCCGACCAGCCCTGGCCGCCGCTCCCGCCGCGCGGTGCCTTCGAGGTGCGGCGCGACGACATCCAGTGGGCGCGTGAGCACCTGGTGCCGTGGATCGGCCGGCGGCTGCGGGGTGAGAGCTCCGGCGACCACGTGGAGGCCAAGCGCCCGGACCTCCTGCCGCTCTGAGCCGAGGCGGCACAGTGCCCGGGGCACGCGCCCCGGGCGCCGGCGCCCCGGCTAGCGGGACGCCGTGAGCGCCTCGCGGTCCACCCCCAGCTCGCGGGCCAGCGCCTCGTCCGTCCACTGCAGCATCGCCGCACGGGTCAGCGAACCCGCGTACGACGTCATCTGCACGGCGAGCCCGTCGAGGAACGCCGTCAGACGCCAGGCCGCGGCCGCCGGGTCCTCGCACGGGAACTCCCCGGCCTCCGCGCCCTCCGCGATCACCTCGGCCAGCGCCGCCTTCCACTGCTGGTCGAGGGCGCGGGCGACCTCGCGCAGGGTCGGATCCCGCAGGGAGGCGGCCCAGGCGTCGATCCACAGCCGCCAGCCCTTGGCCTGGCCGGTCGGGGCGTACCAGCGGACGGCCGTCCGCAGCCGGCGCAGCGCGGAGGTGCGCCGCCCGAGGATTTTGCGCAGGTGGGCCAGGTCGGCGTCGGCGGCATGCGTGAACGCCGCGGCGACCAGCTGTTCCTTGGACGAGAAGTGGTAGAGCACCAGGGCGCTGGAGACGCCGAGGGACGAGGCGACATCGGCGATCCGCACGGCCGCCACGCCCCGCTGCTCGATCTGCTCGACAGCCGCGTTCAGCAGTTCCTCACGCCGCTCCGACACTTTCAACCGAATCCTGGCCACGGCGTCACCCTACACAGCCGATCTTGGGCGGGATCCCCTTCCTGCCGAGGTGGAAGGGGTCCCGGCGGTTCGGGCTCAGGCCGCCGTTCCGGTGGTGGACCGTGCGGCGGCCGGGATCTCGCAGTGGTCCTTGAAACCCTGGCTGGTCAGGCCGAGTGCCGCATTGATGCGCGAACGCAGGTTCTCCACCGCCACCATCGCCGTCAGCTCCACGAACGCCTCCTCGCCCAGCGCCGCGAGCAGGCGCCCGGTCAGCTCGTCGGTCACCTCCGGCGGATTCGCGGTCATCGCCTCGGCGTACTCCATGACGTCCCGCTCCAGCGGGGAGTACACGTCGCTGTTCCGCCACACGGGGACGTCCTGCACCTTGCGCGCGTCCATCCCGCGCGTCCGGTTCTCCCAGTGGCCGAAGTCCATGCACCAGCTGCAGCCGATCGACGCCGCGGACGCCATCGTGGCCAGCGCCTTGAGGTCCGTGTCGAGCGCCTTCCACCTGGCGACCGACATCTCCAGCCTCAGGTCGGTGAACAGCACCCGCCGGTTGTGCCCCAGTGCCCGCAGCGGGTCGAGGGCCTTGCCGAACCTGCGCCGGGTGTACCACTCGGTGAAGCGCAGGAACAGGGTGCGGCGCGGTGCGAGGGAGATACGGGCCATGACGGGCCTCCTGGGGGCGTCGTGCGAGGCTCCGTACCCGTCGTACGGGGCCTTGCGGTGTCCTTTCGCCGGTACGACGGACGGGGGCCGCCGGAATGTGACATCGCGCCGGCAGTCTCCGCTCCCCGGGGACTCACGGGAGTCGAGGGGTTCAGCGGCTGGGCCCGATGAACTCGGGCTGGTCGAGCAGGCGCAGCCAGCTGCCGTCGGGCTGGCGCCGGACGACCTGCGCCCGGGCGCCGGCCCCGTCCTTCGGCGGGGTCGAAGTGAGGGCGATGTCGCCGCTGACCAGCGTCGGCAGCGGCTGTTCCGGCTCGAAGCGGGGACGGTTGGTCAGCACCTTCTCCCACAGTGCACGAATCGCCTCCCGTCCGACCGTCAGCTCGCCGGGCGGGTAGGCCACCACCGCATCCTCTTCGTAGAGCGCGGCGACCCCGGCCGCGTCACCGGCGTTGGACCGCTCGACGAACAAGCGAGTGATGTCCTCGGGCCGCAGGGCCTTCTCGTACTCCGGCATGCATTCCTCCTGACGTCTGGCTTCCGTGCTCCCAGCGTGGTCGCCCGCCGATCAGAAGTCCAACAGATGGATTTTCTGGAAGCTAGAATCTGCAGTCATGGAACTGAGGCAGCTGGAATACTTCGTCGCAGTCGCCGAAGAGCAGAACTTCACCCGGGCGGCCGAGCGAGTGCACATCAGCCAGTCCGGCGTCAGCGCCCAGATCCGCCGGCTGGAACGTGAACTCGGTGCCGAACTGTTCGACCGGTCGGCGCGCACCGCCGTCCTTACTGTCGCGGGAAAGGCCGCGCTCGAACACGCCCGCGCCGCACTTGCCGCAGCTGAGGGGGTCGGCCAGGCAGTGGGGCAGGTGACCGGGCTGATCCGGGGTCGGCTCACGGTCGGGATGGTCATGGGCTGCACGCTCACCCCGCTGTTCGACGCCCTCGCCGCGTTCCACGGGGCGCATCCCGGCGTGGAGATCTCACTGCTGGAGGACAACTCCGACCGGCTCGTCGAGGGGGTGCGCGCCGGCACCATCGACCTGGCTCTCGTCGGGACCGCAACCGCCACCCCGGACGGGCTGGACGCGCTGAGCATCATCAGCGAGCGCCTTGTCGCGGCCGTTCCGGCCGGACACCCCATGGCGAAACAGCGGCGGGTCACTCTGCGCGACGTGGCAGCGCACCCCATCATCTGCATGCCGCCCGGCACCGGTCTGCGCACGGTATTCGACCGTGCCTGCGCCGCACAGAGCCTCCAACCGGCGATCACCCTGCAAGCCAGCGCCGCGGACGCCATCGCCGACCTCGCCGCCCGCGGGCTCGGCATCGCCGTCCTCAGCGACTCGATGGCTGCGGGCCACCGCGACCGGCTCACTGCCCGCACCATCGATGACGTCGAAACACCGGCATTGCTCTCCCTGATCTGGAAGAACACGCACAACCCTTCGGTGCGCGAGTTGCTCGTGCACAGCCGGAAAGCATTCGCCAAGCCCTGACACGAGGTGAAAGAGCCCGGGTTCCTGCCGAGTTGCCATCAGTCCTCGCGAAGTCGAAAGCCCCGGGGGAGGGGGGCAGGAACACCGGCGCCGGGGTGCGCGTTGCCCGTCATGACGGATCGGACGCAGCGCAGGACACCCGGCGTGACGTGCGTGCCCGCACATAATGAAGAAGCCCCCGATCATCAGGAGGTGTCGTGACCGGCGCTGGTTCCCCCCACTCGCTGAGAGCCCGGCTGCGTTCACTCAGGCCGGTCGCCTTCGGAGCCGACCCGGCCGGGGAGCGGATGGCGAGAATCCGCCGCTCTCCGAACTTCTCCGACGGCGTCTTCCGCAACCCGGTGGGCGCGCGCACCAGGCCCTCCGGCGGTTCCATGGTCGAATTCGCCAAGATCTACTTCGAGAAGGAGGCGCGGGCCCGCCGGACCCCGGTCGGTCATGTGCCCGTGCACCCCACCACCGTCGCCGATCTCGCCGAGCCGCCCCGCTCCGGGCTGCGGCTGACCTGGATGGGCCACTCCAGCGTCCTGGCGGAGACAGACGGCCGCCGGATCCTCTTCGACCCCGTCTGGGGCGAGCGCTGCTCCCCCTTCGCCTTCGCCGGGCCCAAGCGGCTGCATCCCGTGCCCGCGTCGCTCGCCGCTCTCGGCACCGTCGACGTCGTGGTGATCTCCCACGACCACTACGACCACCTCGACCTGCCCACCATCAGGGCACTCGCCGGCACGGACACCGTGTTCGCGGTCCCGCTCGGTGTGGGCGCCCACCTGGAGCGCTGGGGCGTGGCCCCGGACCGGCTGCGCGAGCTCGACTGGAACGAATCGGCCGAGGTCCACGGCATCCGGCTGACCGCCACACCGGCCCGCCACTTCTGCGGGCGCGGACTGCGCAACCAGCAGCACACCCTCTGGGCCTCCTGGGTGGTGGCGGGCCCCGAGCACCGGATCTACCACAGCGGCGACACGGGATACTTCCCCGGCTTCACGGACATCGGGGCGGAGCACGGACCGTTCGACGCGACCATGATCCAGATCGGCGCCTACTCCGAGTACTGGCCCGACATCCACATGACACCGGCCGAGGGCATGCGGGCCCACCTGGACCTCCAGGGCGGTACGCCGTCCGGTGTGATGCTGCCGATCCACTGGGGCACGTTCAACCTGGCGCCGCACCCGTGGGCCGAGCCCGCCGAGGGCACCGTCACGGCCGCGGCCGGCGCCGGAGCCGCCGTCGCGCTGCCCCGTCCGGGTGAGCCCTTCGAGCCGACCGCGGCGAACGTGCCGTCCGCGCTGTGGTGGCGCGCGGTGGCGGCCACTCCAGCCGGAGGCTGGACCGCGGCGACGGACGCCGCCGCGGTCACGGCATCGGCCGTCACGGCCCCGCAGGCGCCTCCCGCGGCCGACAAGGACCCGGGCGGCACCCCCGAGGCCGCGCCCTCCCGCTGACGGGAATCGCATCGAGCCGGAGCCGGAGCCGGAGCCGGAGCGGGACCGGAGCCGGCCCGCGCCGCACGGCATCCGTCGGCCGCACCCTGCGGCGGCCGGATCGGAACGGCCGGATCCAGCCTTGATCGTCACTGTCGACCCCGTTGCCGCCCCGCGGCAGCGGGGTCGACGCGTGTTTTCGGGCTGGCGTACGAGCCCTCATACCAGAGCGGGACGCACAGCGGGGAAGTTTCCCAACTGCCCGCCGTACGCGGCTGCTCCGCGACTACCGTGTGTGGCCGGTGATCCACGGTGGGCTTCCCCTCGTGTGCCCTCGGCCCGCCGCGCACCGACGTCGCCCAACCGCAGTACGCCGATTCCTGGGGCCCACGTACCAAGGACGCTGATGTCTCAACTACGCGCACCCGCCGCGCGGTCCGACCGCCGAGAGGGCGGGCGTCACGGCCGGCCAGGCGCCCGCACCCTGTCCTCGCCGGGGCGGTCGCGGACCTCGACGCCGCCGGAAACCCGCATAAGACCCCAACTCCTGCGCTCCGCAGTCCTGCCCACCGTAGCCGCCGCCCTCAGCGGCGCGGCAGCGGTGCTGTTCACCCTGCGTGTCGCGTCCCCCGAACCGACCCTCGCCCTGTGGGCCGTGCTCCTGGGCATGGCCGCACTCGCCGTGACGGCCGTGGCAGCGGCCGCCGTGGGCGCCGACCGCACGGCCAAGTCCCTGCTCGACCGCGCCTCCACGCTGCGCCGCACCACCGCGCGCGGACAGGCGGAACTGCGCACCGTCGTCGACGGCCTTCGCCGCGGCGAAGGCCCCCCGCCCCGCCGTGCCCCCGCGCCCCCGGCGCCCGGGGCGGACGAATTTCACCTGCTGGCAGACGAGTTGGCTCGCTCGCACGACGCCGCCGTCGCGGCGGTCGTCGAGGCGTCCCGACTCTCCAGCAGCGTCGGCAACGAGCAGAAGGTCGAGGTCTTCGTCAACCTCGCCCGGCGGCTCCAGTCGCTCGTCCACCGCGAGATCCAGCTGCTCGACGAGCTGGAGAACGAGGTCGAGGACCCCGAGCTGCTCAAGGGGCTTTTCCACGTCGACCACCTCGCGACCCGCATCCGCCGGCACGCCGAGAACCTGGCCGTCCTCGGCGGCGCCATCTCCCGCCGCCAGTGGTCGAACCCGGTCACCATGACCGAGGTGCTCCGGTCCGCGATCGCCGAGGTCGAGCAGTACCCGCGGGTCAAGCTGGTACCGCCGGTCGACGGCACGCTGCGCGGGCACGCGGTCGCCGACGTGATCCACCTCCTCGCCGAACTCGTCGAGAACGCCACCCTGTTCTCCGCGCCGCACACCCAGGTCCTGCTGCGTGCCCAGCGCGTCACGGCCGGGCTCGCCGTCGAGGTGGAGGACCGCGGCCTCGGCATGCCCCTCGGTGAACAGGACAAGATGAACGCCCTGCTCACCGACCCCGACCAGGTCAACGTCGCGCACCTGCTGCAGGACGGGCGGATCGGGCTGTTCGTGGTCTCCGCGCTGGCCCGCCGGCACGGCATCGCCGTACGGCTGCAGTCCAACATCTACGGCGGGGTGCAGGCCGTCCTCGTCCTGCCACAGGGCCTGCTCGGCGCCGAACCGGGCGGACTCGCGCAGAACGAGGGCGAGCAGACCTCCGCCGGGCCCCGCATCGCGGCCACCTCACCGCCTCAGCTCCCGCAGTCCCCGGCGATCCCTCGGCCGCAGCCCGCCCGGACCGACGCCCAACCGCCGGCTGATCCGCATCCGCGGACACGGTTCCCGTCCGAACCGCACCCACAGCCCCGGACACAACCGCAGCCGATGCCCGCCCAGCGCGAGCCGGTCCGGGTCTCGGACCGGCTCGAACCCCTCCCCGTACGCGGCGAGCACGGCGAGCGACCCCACCCGGCCGCCGCCCAGCCCGGTTACGGCCCCACGCCGTCCCACCAGGAACCGGCCGCGGACCCCCGGCAGACCGACGTCGACCCGCTGCGCCCCCACACGGTGCGCGACACCATGGGCCGCCCCCAACTCCCCAAGCGCCGCAGTCAGGAGCACCTGGTCCCGCAACTGCGCGACGCCCCCGCGCCGCGCAAGGAGGACGAGCAGGCCCTCCACGACCCGGGACTGATGGCCGCCTTCCAGCGCGGCATCGGCCTCGCCGCTTCGCAGCCGCCGACCACCCCGGCACGATCCGACCTGCACCCACAGGACACCACCACCAAGGAGTAGATGCACCATGGCGAGCGATGTGCCGTCCGGCCACGTCTCGGACCTCGACTGGCTGCTCAGCGGCCTCGTACAGCGTGTGCCGTACACCCGCAACGCTGTACTGCTCTCCTCCGACGGCCTGGTCAAATCCGTGCACGGCCTGGACCACGACAGCGCGGACCACATGGCCGCCCTCGCCTCCGGCCTCTACTCGCTGGGCCGCAGCGCCGGCGCCCGCTTCGGCGACGGCGGCGAGGTGCGCCAGGTGGTCGTGGAACTCGACTCCACCCTGCTGTTCGTCTCCACGGCCGGCTCCGGCACCTGTCTGGCCGTGCTCGCCGGACGCGAGGCCGACGCCGCCGTGCTCGGGTACGAGATGGCGATGCTGGTCAAGAGCGTACGGCCGTACCTGGTCACGCCGGCCAGAACGGCAGCGGGGGTGCAGAGCACTGCGGGGCAGTGACATGCCCGCGCCCAAGGAGGGGCCGCTGCTGGACGACGCGGCCGGCCGGCTGATCCGTCCGTACACGGTCAGCGGCGGCCGCACCCGGCCGACGACGGCGCTGGATCTGCTCAGTCTGGTGATGGCCACCGGATCGGCGCCGCAGGGACACCTCGGCCCCGAACACACCATGGCACTCGGACTGTGTCACGGGCCGACGTCGGTCGCCGAGATCTCCGCGCACCTGAGACTGCCGGCCGTCGTCACCAAGGTGCTCCTGTCCGACCTCGTGGACTGCGGCGCCGTCACCGCGCGGGCGCCGCGCACGCATGACACACCTACGGACCGATCACTCCTGGAGGCGGTGCTCGATGGCCTACGACGACGGCTCTGAAGCCGCCGACCTGTTTCCGACCGCGCTCAAGATCCTGGTCGCGGGCGGTTTCGGAGTGGGCAAGACGACGTTCGTCGGAGCGGTCAGCGAGATCGACCCGCTCAGCACGGAGGAGCTGCTCACCCAGGTCAGCGCCGTGACGGACAGCCTGGACGGCATCGAGGCCAAGACGACGACCACGGTCGCCATGGACTTCGGCCGGATCACCCTGGACGCCCGCCATGTGCTCTACCTCTTCGGCACACCGGGCCAGGAGCGCTTCTGGTTCATGTGGGACGAGCTCTCCGAGGGCGCGCTCGGAGCGGTCGTCCTGGCGGACACCCGCCGCCTGGAGGAGTCCTTCTCCGCGGTGGATTTCTTCGAGCGGCGCGGCATCGGGTTCGTCGTCGCCGTCAACGAGTTCGACGGTGCGTACCGCTACGAGCCCGACGAGGTGCGGGCGGCGATCGACCTCAAGCCGGAGGTGCCGGTCGTGCTGTGCGACGCGCGGGTCGCCGGCTCCGGGATCGCGACCCTGGTCACCCTCGTCCGGCATCTGCTCACCACCACCGCCCAGCCCGCCCCGGCACCGAGCTATGGAGCACCGACATGACGTACGACCCCACCGGCCATCTGCTGCTGACCCCGGTCGACCGCGAGGCACCCGCCCGCGTGCAGCGCCTGCGCCAGCTCGGGTTCGGGGAACGGCCCGACCCCGCCTTCGACGACTTCGCCCACAAGCTCGCGGAGGTGACCCGCGCGCCGTACTCGATGGTCAACTTCATCGACGAGAAACGGCAGTTCTTCGCCGGGCTGCACACACCGGGCGGCACGCACAGCGGCACCGACCTGGGCGCGGCCGCGACGGGCGGGGAGGTCAGCCGCTTCATGGCGCGGGACCACGGCTACTGCCCGCATGTGGTCGTACGGCGCAAGGCGCTCGTCCTGGAGGACGTCTGCGACTACCCGCGTTTCGCGGGCAATCCGGTCGTCGACGAGATCGGCATCCGCTCCTATCTGGGCGCGCCGCTGATCGACCGCACGGGGATCGCCCTGGGCACGATCTGCGTGGTGGACACCGAACCGCGTCCGTGGGGCAGGGCGGGGCTCGAGACGATCAAGTCCCTGGCGGCGGAGCTGGTCGAGCAGATCCACCGGCGGGAGGACGGGAGCATCTGAGGCGCGCCCCCGGGGCGTGCGGGGCGCCCCGGGGCGTGTCGCCCCCAGGAACTGTCCTCCGCGCTGTCGCTCGCGCGCGCCTCAGCCGGTGGGCGCCATCCGTACAGCGTCCGACAGCCGTTGCGACCACTGGCCCTTCGCCGTGCCGAGCGCGACCTCGGCCAGGCGGAGCAGCTGGACGTCGGAGGTGCCGGCGGGCGCGAACATGTGAAGGGCGTCCCGCATGTAGCGCTCGATGGGTCGGTCCGTGAACAGCCCGGCGGCGGCGTGGATCTCCATGGCGTTGCGGGCGGAGTCGATCGCCGACTCCACGTTCACCAGCTTGGCGTTCATCAGCTCGGCGTCGCAGGACATGCCCGCGTCGAGCAGGTGGACCGCGTGGTACGCGGCGAGCCGTGAGGTCATCAGCCGCGACTGCATCGTGCCCAACTTCAGCTTGACGGACGGAAGTTCGTGCAGCGGCCTGCCGTAACGGTGGCGCTGCTCGCAGAAGCGCGTGGTCTCCTCCAGGATCGCCTGGTGGATGCCGAGGGACACGGCGGTGAGGTTGGCGCGCCCGTACAGCACGCTGGAGGAGTACGCGACGGACAGTCCGTCGCCCTCCTCGCCGAGGCGGTTCGCGGCGGGGACGCGGCAGTTGTCGAAGAACAGCTCGCCGAAGCTGAAGCCGTGCAGTCCCATCGTCGGCTTCTGCTCGCCGATGCGGAACCCCGGCCGGCCGGACTCGACGAGGAAGGCGGTCAGCCCGTGCGAGCCCGGACCGGTGCGGACCACGACGCCGTGCAGATCACCGACATGACTGTTGCCCACATATACTTTCCGGCCATTGAGGACGTAGTCGTCGCCGTCGCGCACGGCGGTGGCGCTCATGCCGAGCACGTGTCCGCCGGACTCCGGCTCGGTGACGGCGATGGTCGGCAGGCATTCGCCGGCGGCTATCGCGGGCAGCCAGGTCTTCTTCTGCTCGTCGTCGCCGAAATGGACAATCTTGGCGACGCCGAGCTGCGACGCCTGCACCATGGCGCCCATCGCTCCGCTGACCCGTGACAGCTCCTCGATGATGAGGGTCTTGGCGAGGTGGCCGAGGGCCATGCCGCCGAAGTCGGCGCCGATCGTGACGCCGAGCCAGCCCTGCCGGGCGATCAGCAGGGAGAGGTTCCTGTCGACCGCGCGAGTCGCCTCCATGGCCGGAATACGCGGGCGCACCTCCCGTTCGGCGAAATCCCTCACCTGGGCGCGCAGCTGGTGATGCAGTCGACTGGCGAAATAACCGTCCATCGCGAGCTCCCCTCCGCGTAACGCCTGTTCGCGCAGTTGTGCGAGCAGGTGGTGCATCGGCAGTGGCCCCGTCCCGAACAGGCCGACCACTTCAGCCTGTTGACCCTTCCCGACGGGAACAAGGCCGATACCAAGTTTGGCCGAAATTCAGAGCGTTGACGTTTGATTGGAGATATGAGCTGTGTGGGTACAGCCCCTCTCCGTCGCTGCTCGGGACCATTCCCCCTGGTCCTTTTCCTGCCACATGCCAGCGGCAAAAGACGTGGAGGCGGGGGCTGAAATCGCCGTGGGGGACACCTCGGATTGCGCAGGAGTGCTATCGGTGAACATCCGCACGATCAATACAGCGCCCAACGGGACCGAAAACTGACCTTGTCCGTTACGGGTTTTGCTGTGGCGCCGGAATTCCACAGTGCCGTGCCGTGAGTTTCGATCACCACGCAACGGTGCTCGGCCTTGCCCGCGGCCGATACCTCACTCCGCGGGGCCGCCGGGCGGATCTGTTGCGACCGGGCCGCCGCGGTCCCAGCCCGGGCTGCGCACCGTCAGGCGCAGGTCGTCCGGGGAGACCTCGGCACCGCAGTGGCGGCAGCTGTGGACCATGTCCAGTTCCTCGCCGCAGGAGTGGGTGAAGACGGCGGGCGGCTCGTCCACGAGCCAGCGGTCGCCCCAGTCGCGCAGCGCCGTCAGCACGATCAGCAGGTCGCGGCCCGCGTCGGTGAGGTGGTACTCGAACCGGGGCGGGTGCTCGCTGTACCGGCGGCGGGTGAGGACGCCCACCGCCTCCAGGTGACGCAGGCGTGCGGTCAGGACATCGCGCGGGGCGCCGGTGTTGCGGGCGATCGCACCGAAGCGGTGGTTGCCGAAGCTGATCTCCCGGACCGCGAGCAGCGCCCACTTCTCTCCGACCGCCTGGAGCGAGACGGCGATCGAGCAGGGCCTGCCGCGCGAGTCCATGGTGAGTGCGGCGGCCGGTCCGTCCTCGGGCGTCGGTGCCTTCATGCTCCTAGGTTGCCACATCCAACTCACTCCCCTGGCGTCACACCCGTCGGCGGCGACAGGGGCGTGGCTCCTGCGGCGGCACCCCCGCCCGGCGGCGGGCTCCGGCGCCTGAGTGCCGCCGACGAGGGCGTCGGTCGGGCGGGGGACAATCGCCGTATGGACGAGCAGCGCAGTGCCGGGCCCCGCCGCGACCGCGACGCCGAGGGCCGCGCCCGCAGTGCCCGGCCCCGCGACGGTCTCGGGCGCCCCCTCCCGTACGGCGCCCCGGGGGTGGAGCGACAGCCCGAGGGCGTGCGGCGCACCGGCCCCGAGACAGTGGCCGAGGCGCAGCGGCTGCTGGACGGGGGTATGCCGTTCCACGCCCACGAGGTCTTCGAGGACGCCTGGAAGTCGGGCCCTGTCGCTGAACGGGAGCTGTGGCGGGGGCTCGCCCAACTGGCGGTCGGCCTCACGCACGCCGCCCGCGGCAACACCACGGGCGGCGCGCGGCTGCTGCTGCGCGGAGCGGAGCGGATCACGCCGTACCAGGGACCGTACGGGATCGACGTTCCGGGCCTGGCTCGGTGGGCCCGGGAGCTGGCGGACGCCCTTACGGGCCCGGTGGACCCGGTGGCCGAGGCCCCGCAACTGACAGGTGGTCCGGCGGACCGGGTGCCGCGCCCCGGCACGTGACGTACGCGGCCCGGCACCGCGATGGGTTGGGCCGGGCGCGGTGCGGTCAGCCGCACGGGCCGGGGTGCTGTACGGGCCGGCGTGGGTGATGCGGGCTAGCGGCGCCCGCGGAGCAGGCGCAGCAGCACCGACGCATGGCTGACGTCCGGGTCCTTGGCCGCCGTGAGCAGGGTCAGCGGTCCGTCGGCCGCGAGGCCCCTGAGCCGTTCCAGGGCCTCGGCCGCCTCGGGCTCGGCGAGTTCCTCCTCGTAGCGCCTGCAGAACTCCTCGTACGTCCCGTCCGGGCCGTGGTACCAGCGGCGCAGTTCCGTCGACGGGGTAAGCGCCTTGGGCCATTCGTCGACGCGCGCCTCGGTCTGGGCCAGTCCGCGTGGCCAGAGCCGGTCGACGAGTACGCGCACGCCGTCGTCCGGGTCGGGCGTCTCGTAGACCCGGCGGACCTTCACCCTGTCGGAGCGTCGCTGCATTCCTCCAGGGTCACCGCTCGGCCGCCAGGACGCAGCGGAACGTGGCCGTACGGTCCACGCCGGATCCGCGCCGATCCCGAGCGCGGGAAACAGCACCGTCTCGACGCCCGCCGCACTCCGCCCCGCCGCACCGGCCCCGCCCGTCGAACGCGCCCCGGCGCCGCCGTCCGCCCGGCGCCCCTTGCGTCAGGCGGGCTCCTCGGCGTGTGTGTCCGGCAGCCGCAGCAGGCACAGCAGGCTCACCAGGCACACCCCCACGAGGTAGGCCGCCACCGCCCACGGCACGCCGTCGCCCGTCGTCTGCGCCAGCCTGCTGTTGATCAGGGGCGTGAGCGCTCCGCCGAGCACGGCCCCCAGGTTGTACGAGACCGCCGTCCCCGACGTACGCAGCCCTGGTGCGAACAGCTCCGGGATGTACGCGCCCTGCACGCCGAGCATGGTGATCAGGGCGAGGAGCATCACCGTCGTGCAGGCCCACAGGGCCGGCAGGCCGCCGGTTCCCAGCAGCGCCAGATAGGGCACGGCTGTGACGCCCATGGCCACACAGCCGGCGATGCTCAGGGGTGCGCCTGCCGTAGCGGTCGCCGAGCGCGGCGGCGACGGGAGTGGCGGCGGCCATCACGGTCATCCCGCCATCAGGCACAGCAGCGTCCCTGTGGCGGTGAAGCCCGGGCGGCCCGCGAGGTGGGACATCGCCCAGACCGTGGCCGTGTAGTGCACCGCGTACGTGCACGTGACCGCGCCCGCCACGAGCAGGACGCGTCCCCGGTGCCGCCGCAGGACGGTCCGCAGCGGGGAGCGGGCGAGGGCGTCGTCGCGCGCGAGCCCCTGGAAGACCGGCGTCTCGGCGATCCTGGACCGCAGGAGGAAGCCGATCAGGGTGAGGAGCCCCGCGCACCAGAACGGCACGCGCCAGCCCCAGGCCAGGAACTGCCCCTCGGTGAGAGCCGCCGAGAGCGCGAGAACGCAGCCGTTGGCGAGCAGGAAGCCGATCGCCGGGCCGGTCTGGGGGTACGAGGCCCACAGCCCGCGGCGGCCGGCCGGCGCGTGCTCGCCGGCGAGCAGGACCGCCCCCGTCCATTCGCCTCCGATCCCCAGCCCCTGGACGAAGCGGAGGACGACGAGGCAGACGGGCGCGGCGACACCCAGCTCCCGGTAGCCGGGCAACGGTCCGATGGCGAACGTGGCGAGACCGGTGACCAGCACCGTGGACTGCAGGACGACGCGCCGGCCCAGCCGGTCGCCGATGTGGCCGAAGAGGACCGAGCCGAGCGGGCGCGCCACGAAGCCGGTGGCGAAGGTCCCGAACGCGGCCAGCGTCGCCGCCGCCGGCGCGAAGCCGGGGAAGAAGACGGGGCCGAACACGATCGCGGCGGCGGTGGCGTAGAGCGCGAAGTCGTAGAACTCGATGACCGTGCCGACGAGTGCCGCGCTCGTGACCCGGTTGACGGATGCCGGTGTCCGTACCGGGCGCTCGGTCGGCTGCCGGATGCTCACACGTCCTCCTCGGCCGTCCACAGCCGCACGCGTTCCTCGAGCTCGACGGCGGCCTGCACCCTGCGCTGCCGGTACGGGGCCAGCTCGCGCCGCATTCCGGCGACCGCGCGCGTGACGCGGGTGGAGCGCACCCCGTCCATCAGCTGCAGCGCCTGATCCCAGGTGGCGCACGCCTGCTCCACCAGGCCCTGCCGGCACTGCATCCTCCCGGCGTGCGCGACGCTGAGCGCGGTGATGCGCCGGTGATCGCCGCCGGGGCGGCTCCACACGGACTGGCTGAAGTGGCGTTCGGCGACGTCGTAGGAGCCGAGGTGCTCGGCTGCCTTGGCCGTGTGGTTGCCCACGCAGGCGCTCGCCGATCCCCACAGCGCCGCCCAGAACGGCATCTCCCGCTCGTCCGCGCCGTCCACGAGCCGGGCCGCGCGCGCCGCCTCCGCGACGGCCTCCTTGCCCCGGCCGGCCATGGCGAGCGCGCGGGCGCGCGTGGCGACGTACAGGGACTCGGTCGCCGGGTCCGTACGGCCCCGCACGCGCCGGAGCGCTTCGTCGAGGAGGTCGAGCGAGTGCTCCGGGCGGCCCACCTCCATGCCGTGGTGGGCGAGGACGCGCAGGACGAACGCGCCGTGCAGCTCGTCGTCCGCCTCGTGGGTGAGGGCGTACGCCTGGAGGTAGTAGCGCTGGGCGAGTCCCTGTTCACCGGCGTCGTACGCCTTCCAGTCGGCCAGGTAGGCCGCGCACGCCCCGGCCGACAGCATCTGCCGCTTGAGTTCCCCGGTCCGGAAGCGGGCGCGGCACAGCGCGGCGACGTCGCTTCTGAGGTACTGCACCAGCGCCGCGCGTCCGTGCTGCCCGCCGAAGCGCTCGTCGACGACGGTGAACAGCCGGGTCATCTCGCGCACGGCAGCTACCTCCGTCTCTCCGGCGGTGCCCGTGCCGTGCCCCGCGTCTCCCGGCTCCGTGCGGGGTGCGCCCGCTGCCAGGGGAAGGGCGGCGGCGACGACGCTGTAGGGGACGGTGCGGGACCAGGGGCTGCGGTCGATGTCCGCCGCGGTGAGGGCGTCGAGGACCTCCAGCGGGTCGCGGTCGTCACCGGGCCGCGGAAGGGGGTCGTCGTCGGCCTCGGGCGAGGTCAGCAGGCCGAGCTGGACCGGTGACACCGGCAGCGGCAGCCGCCGCGACAGCGCCTCGGCGATGAGCTGGGCGGTGGCGCGTCCCGGTCGGGTGCCGGCGATCCAGTGGGCGACGGCGGAGGAGTTCGTGCGTACGGGGGTGCCGTTCTCGGCGGCGAGGGCGCGGATCTGGCGGGCGAGCTCGGCGTAGCTGTAGCCGGACTCGCGCACGGCGCGTGCCAGCCGCTCGTTCTTGGGGCGCACACGGCACTCCGTTCTGCTCCGGGTCCGGTTTAAGCGGTCTAAGCGACCCTGCCGCCGACGGACGCTATCCAGGGCGCGTGCGGTGCCGTTGATTCCTCGTCAGAAGACCGCACGCATGGGTGAGGAGCTCGCCAAGTGCCTGCACGCACGGTTTCCGGGAGGATGCGCCGGATGCGCGCACGGTCGTGGAGCGCGAGCTGGAGTTCGAGCTCGTGCTCGGCGCCCGGCCGGCCGCGCGCACGCCGGTGACCGTACCGACCCGACTGGTCTACCGCGTCAGTGATCCGTACGCCGTGCACATCGCCTTCCACATCGACACGCCCGACCCCGTCAGCTGGACGTTCGGGCGGGACCTGCTCATCGACGGGGTGTACCGGCCGAGCGGCGAGGGCGACGTGCGGATCTGGCCCGCCACCGTCCACGAGGAGCGCAGCGCGATCTGCCTCTTGCTGTCGGCGCCGGACGGGAACACCGTGCTGCGGGCTCCCGCCGTGGCGCTGACGGCCTGGCTGGAGCGGACGATGCGGCTGGTGCCGCCCGGCGACGAGCGGCTGGTCGTCCCGGCAACCCCCTGAACCACCGCCATCGCGGCATTACCTCCACAGGTGGATCTTTCGCTCACTTGTCCAAGGACGGCTGCCGTCGGCCGCCCGCGCGGGCATCATTCAGTCCCTGCTCCTTGGTCCTGACGCCTGACTAGCTGCGAACGTCCGGTGAACGGCAGCATGGGAGAGAGGGCGACGCCTGTCCGCGTACGGAGGCGGTACAAACTTTGACAAGGCAAGACTTTGCGTTCCGCGGGGCCGAGCTGGCAGCTGTCTACGTGCTGGCCGAGGAGGGCGACGGCCTGCGCCTGGCCGAGGTCGCCGGGGACCGCGGTGGGACGCACGGGCTGCCGACGCACGTCCCTCTGACCGGCCGCTCCCCGGCGGCGGACGCCTTTCGCGCGGGCCGGCCGCTGTGGCTCGGGCCCTCGGACGTCGCCGCGTACGGGGTGGGCGGGGACGCGCCCCTCCTCCACCCCGGATCGGGCACCTCTCCCCGCCCGCTGTCGCTGGGGGCCCTGCCGCTGGGCCGCGGCGCCACGGAGCTCGGGTGCCTCGTGGTCGCCGGGGACGTCGGCGGCGGCTTCGACGCCGACAGCCGCACACTGCTGGAGCTCTACGCCGACCAGGTCGCGGCCGGGCTCGAATCGGCCGCGGCACGCTCCTCCGGCCGCGCCCCGCACCCGCGCTCGCACGGCCCCTCCCTGGTGCCGCCGCAGGGCGGTGCGTTCACGCTGACGCTGAGCACGGGCGCGATGGACGCGGATCCCCAGATGCTGAGACTGCTCGGCATGGCGCCCGAGCGGTTCGACGGACGGGCGGAGACGTTGCTGGCCTGCGCGGTGCCGGACGACGTGCCGGCGCTGATGGACATCGTGGAGCCGGGCCGACTGGCCGAGGCGGGGGGCCAATTGGCGTTCCGTGTCCGGCGCCCGGGTGGCGAGCTGCGCTGGCTGGGACTGCGGTGCCGGCTGCGGTTCGGCCCCGACGGAACACCCGAGCGCATACTCGGCGTGGTGGCCGACGCG
Source organism: Streptomyces sp. NPDC002867 (assembly GCF_053591895.1). Classification (NCBI taxonomy): domain Bacteria; kingdom Bacillati; phylum Actinomycetota; class Actinomycetes; order Kitasatosporales; family Streptomycetaceae; genus Streptomyces; species Streptomyces sp. NPDC002867. The sequence continues at coordinate 218,186 of NZ_JBSFUR010000008.1, forward strand.
GCCTACCTGCGGCCCACCGCCGACGAGGTGGCCGTCGTGCAGGAGCTGTCGGCGAAGCTGGCGGGAGCCACGACCGTACGGGAGGTCAGCCGGCTCGTGGTCTCGGCGCTGAGCGGCCCGCTGCGCGCGGACCGGATCGCGATGGCCGAGCTGGAGGGCGACCGGCTCTTCGTCACCGTCCTCGACCCGCCGGACCACCATGCCTGGCCGCAGGTGTGGCAGTCCGAATGGCGCTCCGAGTGGCCGGACGCGTCGTGCCACGCCCTGCCCACCCTGCAGAACGCGCTGCGCGACGGCCACGTGAGCCTGTGGACCTCGGGCACCGGTCTGGAGCCGGGTCTGGCCGGAATCGGTCCGGGCGGTCTGGCGGTGCTGCCGCTTCCCGCGGACGGGCGCATGGTCGGGGTCTGCCTGGTGGGGTGGGGCGCGCCGCACGAGTTCGGCCCGGAGGAACGGTCGCTGCTGACGGCCGTCGCGGGCCTGGTGGGCCAGGCCCTGACCCGCGCGCACGCCCTGGACGCGGGCCACGAGCTGGCGACGATGCTCCAGCGCAGTCTGCTGCCGCGGAAGCTTCCGGCACTGGCCGGCGGGGTCGCCGTCGCCCGCTACCTGCCCGCCACGGTCGGACTCGAGGTGGGCGGCGACTGGTACGACGTGATCCCGCTGAGCGACGAGCACGTGGCCCTGGTCATCGGCGACGTCCAGGGCCACAGCGCCGGTGCCGCGACGATCATGGGCCAGATGCGCACGGCCGTGCGCGCGTACGCGGTGGAGGGGCATCCGCCCGACGTGGTGGTCGCCCGCGCCAACCGGCTGCTCGTGGGCATGGAGACGGACCTGTTCGCCACCTGCCTCTACGCGGACCTGGACATGGAGGAGGGCATCGCCCGGTTCGTACGGGCGGGGCACCTGCCGCCCGTGCTGCGCCACCCCGACGGGACGACACAGGAGCTCGCGGTCGAGGGAGGGCCTCCGCTGGGGGTGCTGGCGGACTCCGAATTCCCCATGACCGAGGCCGGGTTGGCCCCGGGGACGCTCCTGACGATGCTGACGGACGGACTCGTCGAGTCGGCGCATCTCGCGCTCGAGGACGGCATGCTGCGGGTGCGCGAGGTCCTCGCGGACGCCGACCCCGCCGACACGGGGCGGGTCGCGGACCGGCTGCTCGGCAGCGCCGACGGCCGCGACGACGACGTGGCCGTGCTGTTGCTGCGCTACGACGGCACCCGCGCCCGGCCCCGGCGGACCCACTGGACGGTGTGGCGGCTGCCGGACGCGGTGATGCACGCGCGCCGCTTCACGGCGCGGACGCTGAGGTCGTGGGATGTGCGGGACGAGGTGGACGTGGCCCTGCTGGTGGTGTCCGAGCTGGTCACGAACGCGATCGCGCACACCAGGGGCGAGGTACGGCTCAATCTGACACTGTCGGCGGACCGGCTCCGTATCGCGGTGAACGACGCGTCGCCGCGCAGTCCGGTCAAGCCGGCCAACGTGGACTGGGAGGCGACCGGCGGCCGGGGCCTGCTCATCGTCGAGGCGATGTCGGCGGCCTGGGGCTCCGTACCGCTCAGCGGCGGCAAGCAGGTCTGGGCGGAGATCCCGGTGACGCCGGCGGACGCCTGAGGGCGGCGCGTGGGGGCCGGAGGCGCCTGGGCTGATCCGCCGGACTCCCCCCAGCCGTCGGCGGCGGCCAGACCGTCGAGCAACCCATCCACTCCGGCGGTGAGTTGCTCCTCTCCGCCTCGGTCGGCCAGTTCCTGCCGCATGCAGCAGCACGAGCAGGCGCTCGTGCATCCGCAGCACCGCATGGGGCCGGCACGTCAGAGGGGTCGTCAGCGTTCGCGCCGCGTACAGGGACACGACGTTCGGATGCACGACCGCGACGCATTCCCCGGACCCGGTTCGGATCACATGTCTGCCATCAGTCCGTGGTCCGAGACCAGGGCCGGCGGACCCACCCGACCGCGCTGCGAGCCCGTACTGGCCGCTTGGAGCCCCCCGGCGCACCCGGTGAGGAGCGGGCCGCCCCACCGCAGGCGACGGCCAACGCGGCGAGCGCGTACGCGATCGTGCCGGGGTCGGGGACCGCCCGGGCGGTCAGGTAGGCGGCGGCGCCGGCGACGGCGATGCCCAGCCACTCCCACCGGCCGTCGAGCGCGACGAGGGCGACCAGCAGCAGGGCGTACCAGGAGTAGCCGGGGGTCGTCAGGAGGAAGGCGGTTCCGGTGACCAGGAGGGCTCCGCTCCAGGGGCGCCCGGGGTCGCCGCGGCGGATCGCGTACAGGCTCACGGCGAGCATGACGGTGATCACTGCGGGCACGGACCAGGAGTCGGGCAGGACCAGGCGCAGGAGGGCGTAGCGGTTGTCGGCGGAGGCGTCCTGGTAGCCCTCTTCCTCGGCGTAGCCGCCGAGATAGCCGAGGACGGAGGAGTGGGAGAGGAGGACGTACGGGAGGTAGAGCGCGGCGAGCACGGCGGCGGCGGGGAGCAGGGTCGCGGCGGCGTCGCGCCCGCGGCGTACACCGGACAGGGCGCCGGGGATCAGGATGGCCGGCAGGAGTTTCGCGGCCGTGGCCAGGCCCAGGAGAGCGCCTCCGACGGCACGGTGGCGGACTGTCAGGCCGAGTGCGGCGGCGCAGAGCAGGACCGCGAGGGCGTCGGCGTGGGCGTTGTTGACGGCTTCGACGGGAACAGCCGGGCACCAGGCCCAGTAAGCGGCGTTGCGCGGGTCCCCCCTGCGGCGCAGGATCCGTAGCAGCACCAGGGTGGTGGCGAGAGCCAGGACCGCTCCGCCGGTCTGGAATGCCTTGTGGCGGACGCCGTCCGGGGAGACGGCGTGTACGAGGAAGAAGTAGAGCTCGCCGGCCGGGGGATAGACGGTGTGGACCTGGGGGCGGTTGATGCGGGTGCACACGCCGTCGGAGACAGCGGCGAGGTCCGGCTTTCCGCAGTCGGGCCCCGTGGGGAAGAGCCAGGTGTCGCGGAGCGGCACGAGCGCGGGATCGGCGGGGGCGTGGTCGTAGGGGGAGATGCCCGCGGCCTGCACCCGGCCGTCCCAGGCATAGCGGAACGAGTCGGTACTCGTCCGGGGCGCGGCCGCGAGTCCGGTGGCGGCCACCGCGATGCCACCGGCGACGACGAGGGCGACGGTGTGCCGGGCGGGCGCCCTGCGGAAGGTCCAGGCGGCCGCCGCGAACAGGGCCCAGGAGGCGGCGTACCACCAGGACAGGCCGGCCAGGCCGGCGAAGTAGCCGTCCTTGCGGACGGTGAGGACGAGCACGGCGGCGAGCATGGCGAGGAGCACGATGGTGGCCACCGTGGCCCGGGGGGTGGTGGCAGGCGGGTGGGTCACGCGTTCACCCTGGCAGCGCGCGGGCCGTCGCCGACGGTGGCACGGCAGGGCGTCCGTATTTCGTAAGGTGTCGGACCCGTCCGCGCGACCGGTGGGCGCGGTTGCATGAGTGCATGGGATCCCGAATCGGCCGGTACCGGAACCTTCCGGCCTTCAGACTGCCCGCACTCCGGCTGCCTCACGTGCGCCTGCCCGCCTTCCGCCCACCGGTCTTCTCGGGGCGTCTGCATGATCCGCGCACCGCCACGGCGCTCGGGCGGTGGCTCGGCGTGGCGCTCGCCGTGTGCTTCCTGACGGGGCTGATCAGTCACTTCCTGCAGAGCCCACCGGTCTGGCTCGCCGATCACCTGCCCTCGCGGCCGGTGTGGGGGTACCGGCTGACGCAGGGGCTGCACGTCGGTGTGGGGCTGGCGGCGATCGTGCTGCTGCTGGCGAAACTGTGGGCGGTCTACCCCCGGCTGTTCGTGTGGCCGCCGGTCCGGTCGGTGCGGCACGCTCTGGAGCGGCTGTCGGTGGCGGTGCTGGTGGCCTCGGGCGTGTTCCAGGTGCTGACCGGCCTGTTGAACATCGCCGAGTGGTACCCGTGGCCGTTCTCCTTCGTGCCGGTCCACTATGCCGTGGCCTGGGTCGTGGCCGGGTCCGTGCTGCTGCATCTCGCGGTCAAGGCACCCGAGATCAGGGCCCATTGGAGCAGGCGGTCCGCGGGAACGCTCGCGCTGCCGGACGAGGAACAGGACGGCCCTGACCGCAGGGCGTTGCTGCTCGGGGTCGGGGCGGCCGTGGGCGCCATGACCGTCACGACGGTCGGCCAGTCCTTCACCCCGCTGGCCTCCGTCGATCTGCTGGCGCCCCGTCATCCCGGTCACGGGCCCCAGGGCCTGCCGGTCAACCGGACGGCGGCCGCCGCCGGGGTGACGGACGCCGCGGTCCGGGACTGGTCCCTGGAGGTGCTGGGGCCCCGGCCGTACCGGTTGACCCTTGCCGAACTGGGCCAACTGCCCCCGTTCCGGGCGCGGCTGCCGATCGCGTGCGTGGAGGGCTGGAGCGTGGACGCCTGGTGGAGCGGTGTACGGATCCGGGACCTGATCGAGCGGGCGGGAGCCCTGCCGGACGCCGGGGTGCGCGTGGTGTCCCTCGAAGTGCGGGGGGCGTACCGGGTGATGGACATGGGACGGGAGTACGCGCAGGACCCGCTGACGCTGCTGGCGCTGCGGCTGAACGGCGAAGTGCTGTCGGCCGATCACGGCTTTCCCGCGCGGATCATCGCGCCGAACCGGCCCGGTGTGCTGCAGACGAAGTGGGTCACCCGGCTGGAGGTGCTGTGAGGTCCGTGTCCGTGGTCCGTTACGCGCTGGGCGCGCTGGGCCTGCTGCTCATCGGGATCGGCGGCCGGCACCTGGCGGCTCGGCCCGACCCGTACGACGTCCTGCTGTGGATGGCGGGCGCGCTGGTGCTGCACGACGGTGTGCTCGCGCCGGTGGTGCTCGCCGTCGGGCTGCTGGTCGCGGCGGTACCGGCGCGCCCCGTCGTGCGCGGCGCGCTCGTGACCGGCGGGGCGCTGGTGCTGGTCACCCTGCCGCTGCTGCTGCGGCCGGGAGCTCCGCCCAACCCTTCGGCCCTGCCCCTGCCCTACGTACGCAATCTGCTGCTCGTCCTGGCGGTGGTCGCGGGGGTCGCGCTGGCCTGGGTGGGCCTGACCCGCCTGCGGCGGCGGGTCAGGACGTCCCGGGCCGGCCCTCAGGCCCCGCCGGAGGGCTGAGGGCAGGGCACGAGTTCGGCGAAGTGCCGACCCGCCGCCGTCCAGACGTGGGCGGCTGCCCACCCTGCCCTGCCGACATGGCGGAGCAGGGCATCGGGGCCGACTCGGGCCCAGGGAAAACGGGTGCCGAGGCCGCCGCGCCCGTCGTCCAGCCGCACCTCGCAGCGCTCGTCCACCTCGACGGCGGCGGCCTCGGCTATGAGCCGCCCATGGGGAGCGAGGATCCCTGCGGTCCGCCGCAGCAGGGCCACGGGGTCTCCGCCGATGCCGATGTTGCCGTCGACGAGCAGGGCCGTGGTCCAGCGGCGTTCGCCGGGCAGGGGCTCGAAGACGGACCGGCACAGGGCCATGCCGCCGCGGCGTACGGTCCGTCTCACCGCGGCCGGACTCACGTCCACCCCGAGCGCCCTGTGGCCTCGCTCGGCCAGCGCGGTCACGAGCCGGCCCGGACCGCAGCCGATGTCCAGAACCGCGCCGCTGCACCGGGCGAGGACGCTCTCGTCGGCGGTGTCCGCGTCGGCGCACCAGCGTTCGACCTCCAGGGGCAACAGCCAGCCGTCGTCGCGGCGCAGGAAGAGCGGGCCGTGCCCTGCGCGCAGCGCGCAGGCGTAGGGCTCGTCCCGCCAGGCAGGAGCGGGTGTTGTGCCGGTCCTGTCGCCCGCGGCGGCGGGGGCCCTCATCGCACGGTCCGCGGGGCTCCGGTCAGCCGGTGATGCACGGCGGCGAACCGTCCGGTGGGGGCCTCGCCGGCCACCGCGGCCGCGTCGGCGGCGGTGTCCACGTCCCGCAGGCGTGGCAGGAGCCCGGTCCTCAGCCCGGCCGCACGCAGGCGCTCGTACTGCACCGCGCCGGTCTCCGGTACGGACATCGGTACGCCGAGAAGCAGCGCGGGGTCGGGCGTGGCCAGGCCCAGGGCCCAGAACCCACCGTCGGCGGCCGGGCCGAACCAGGCGTCGTGACCGCCGAAGTCCAGGGCGGGGGTGAGGAGGCCGGGTGTGACCTGCGGGGTGTCCATGCCGATCAGCAGCGCCGGGCCGGTGCAGGCGGCGTAGGCGGCGGCGAGCCGCTCGTCGAGGCCGCCGGCGCACTGGGGCAGGACCTCGAAGCCGGGCGGCAGCCAGGGGCCCGGGGAGCCGTCCAGGACCAGGACGTGCCGGTCGGCGGGGGTGACGGCCACTGCCGCAAGGGTGTCGGTGAGGGCGGCTTCGGCCAGGGCCGCCGCCTCCTCGGCGGTGAACGGCGGGGTGAGACGGGTCTTCACCCGGCCGGGCAGGGGTTGCTTGGCGATCACGAGCAGGGTGGTCACCGGACGCCTCCGAGGGCGGTGGTGTGCGGGGGCTCGGCGAGGACCGCGCGCATGTCGCGGACCGCCTGCCACGTGCCCCGCCAGGTGCCGGTCACCTTGGACTTCCCGGTGCGGGGCAGGTAGGGCACGTCCTGCTCCCGGACCCGCCAGCCCGCATCAGCGGCCCGGACGACCATCTGGAGCGGGTATCCGGAACGCCGGTCGGTCAGGTCCAGGCCGAGGAGGGCCTCGCGGCGCGCCGCTCGCACAGGGCCGAGGTCGTGCAACCGCAGCGCGGTGCGGCGGCGCAGCATCCGGGTCAGGGCGAGATTTCCGGCGCGGGCGTGCAGCGGCCAGGCACCCCTGCTCCGGGGCCGCCGGCGGCCGAGCACGAGATCCGCCTCACCCGCGGCGACGGTCCGGACGAAGCCGGGCAGCAGGCCGGGGTCGAGGGAGGCGTCGCAGTCGCAGAAGCAGACGAACTCGGCCTCGGCGGCCAGCAGTCCGGCATGGCAGGCCGCGCCGAAGCCGCGCCGGGGCTCCGGAACGACGGTGGCTCCGAGGGAGCGGGCGATGCCGGCCGATCCGTCGGTGGACCCGTTGTCCACCACCAGGGCCCGCCAGCCGGCCGGGATGCGGGCGAGGACCCAGGGCAGGGCCCCGGCCTCGTTCAGACAGGGAAGGACGACGTCCACGGTGTCAGCGGTCACGACTGCCACCGTAGGAACTCCCGGCAGACATAGCGGACATCGACTCCTTACGAAAAACGGACACGTCCGTACGGCGTGATCCCGGAGAGGACACCGGGAGGCAGCCGGTGCAAGGCTGGATGCCATGAGTACGCGAACGCCGCCCGCCCGGATCCTCGTCGTCGACGACGATCCGACCGTCGCCGAGGTCGTCACCGGCTACCTGCACCGCGCCGGCCACAGCGTCGACCACGCCGCCGACGGCCCCACCGCCCTCGACCGGGCGGCCCGCCACCCGCACGACCTGGTCGTCCTCGACCTCATGCTGCCCGGCATCGACGGACTGGAGGTCTGCCGCCGCCTGCGCGCCGACCGTCCCGTTCCGGTGATCATGCTGACGGCCCGCGGAGACGAGGACGACCGGATCGCGGGCCTGGAACTGGGCGCGGACGACTACGTCACCAAGCCGTTCAGCCCGCGCGAACTGGTCCTGCGGGTCGAGTCCGTGCTGCGCCGCAGCCGCACCGCGGCAGCGGCAGGGGGCGGCGGGCAGCCGGTGCCGCGCCGGGCCGGGATCCAGCTGGATCCGGAGACCCGGCGCGCCACCAAGGACGGGCAGCCGCTCACCCTCACCCTGCGGGAGTTCGATCTGCTCGCGCACTTCCTCACCCACCCCGGGCGCGCGCACAGCCGCGAGGAGCTGATGCGGGAGGTGTGGGGCTGGGACTTCGGTGACCTGTCCACCGTCACGGTGCACGTCCGCCGCCTGCGCGCCAAGATCGAGGACGACCCGGCAGCGCCCCGGCTGATCCAGACCGTCTGGGGCGTCGGCTACCGCTTCGAGCCGACGGAGGAGGGGAAGCCGTGAACGACATCCTGCTGATCGCCCTCTTCGCCTTCGGCGGAGCGGCCTGCGCGGGTGCGCTCGGCGCCCTGGCGCTGCGCCTGCTCCGGTACCGGTCGGTCGCCGTGTCCCTGGCCGTGGTCGCGGCGGTCACCGTCACCGCCATGCTCGCCGGCACCCTCGCCGTGGCCTGGGCGATGTTCCTGTCCCCGCACGACCTGGCCGTCGTCACTCTCGTCGTCGCCATGGCCGCCGCCGTCTCCCTGGCCACCGCACTGCTGCTGGGCCGCTGGGTGGTGGCCCGCAGCCGGGACCTCTCGCGAGCTGCCCGGGACTTCGGGGACGGTGGCGGTTTCGCCGCCCCTCCGGCGCGCGCCACCGCCGAACTGGCCGACCTCACCCGCGAGTTGGCCGCCACGAGCGCCAAACTCGCGGCCTCCCGTGAACGTGAACGCGCACTGGATTCCTCGCGCCGCGAGCTTGTCGCCTGGATCTCCCACGACCTGCGCACCCCGCTCGCCGGACTGCGCGCCATGGCCGAGGCCCTGGAGGACGGCGTGGCTACCGACACCGCCCGCTACCACCGGCAGATCCGCACCGAGGTCGAACGCCTCGACGTCATGGTCGGCGACCTCTTCGAGCTCTCCCGCATCCACGCCGGCGCACTGGAGTTGACCCCCAGCCGCGTCTCCCTGCGGGACCTGGCGGCCGACGCCCTCCTCGGCGCCGACCCGCTCGCCCGGGAACGCGGCGTACGGCTGCTCGGCGAGGACATCGCCCACGTACCGGTCGACGTGGACGGCAAGGAGATGACCCGGGTCCTCGCGAACCTCCTCGTCAACGCCATCCGCCACACTCCGGCCGACGGCACCGTTGCCGTGACCGTCGACCGGCGCGAGGACACGGCCGTGCTGTCCGTCACCGACGGCTGCGGCGGCATCGCCGAAGAGGACCTGACGCGTGTGTTCGACACGGGCTGGCGCGGCAGCACCGCGCGGACGCCCCCGGCCGGCGCCGGACTCGGGCTCGCGATCGTACGCGGCATCGTCGAGGCCCACGAGGGACGGGCCGAGGTGTGCAACGTGCCCGGCGGCTGCCGTTTCGAGGTGACCCTGCCGCTGGCCCGCGCCGGCGCCTGACCAGCGCCCGCGCCCGGGAACAGGGTCCGGCTACCCGAGCCCGGCGGAGGCCCGTTGGGCGGCCCGCGCGAACTCGGACATGCCCTCGGCGAAGCCCACTTGCGGCCGCCAGCCCAGTTCACGGCGCGACCGGGACGAGTCCGCGGTGATGTGCCTGACGTCGCCGAGCCGGAACTCGCCGGTCACCACCGGCTGCGGCCCGCCGTGTGCGGCTGCGAGCACCGCCGCCATTTCCCCGACCGTGCGCGGTTCGCCGCTACCCACGTTGTAGGCGGCATGCCCGTCCGCGGACCTTCCTCCGAGGCCGGCCAGCGCGGCCACGTTGGCCCGGGCCACGTCCCGTACGTGGACGAAGTCCCGACGCTGCCCACCGTCCTCGAACACACGCGGAGCCTCGCCGAGGGCCAGGGCGGACCTGAAGAACGACGCCACGCCCGCGTACGGGGTGTCCCGTGGCATCCCGGGACCGTAGACGTTGTGGTAGCGCAGCGAGATCGCCCGCCCGCCCGTCGCGCGCGCCCAGGAGGCCGCCAGGTGCTCCTGGGCCAGTTTCGTCGTCGCGTACACGTTCCGCGGGTCGACGGGCGCGTCCTCGGCCACCAGGCCCGGTACGAGCTCCTCACCACAGCGTGGACAGCACGGTTCGAACCGTCCCGCCTCCAGGTCCGCCACGGCCCGCGGTCCCGGCCGGATCACCCCGTGGGCGCGGCACTCGTACCGGCCCTCCCCGTAGACCACCATCGACCCCGCCTGCACCAGGCGCCGCACCCCGGCCTCGGCCATGCCCGCCAACAGCACCGCGGTCCCCAGGTCGTTGCAGGCCACGTAGGCCGGGGCGTCCGCGAAGTCCTTCCCGAGGCCCACCATCGCCGCCTGATGGCACACCGCCTGTACCCCGCGCAGGGCGGAACGCACGTCCTCCGGGGCACGGACGTCACCCCGGACGAACTCGGCGATCGGCAGCTCGGGAGCGGTGGGGTGCGCTGCGGGCAGCAGCGCGTCCAGCACCACCGGCTCGTGCCCCTCGGCGGCCAGCGCGGCCACCACGTGCGAGCCGATGAACCCGGCTCCTCCTGTGACAAGTACTCGCATGCCCCGCACGCTACGGCGACCGGGCTCGGCCGCGGCCGTTCCCGCACCGGGCCGTAAGGCTTCCGTCACCACCCGGCGCGACGGGCGAACCGGAGTGCCTGCTCCGCGGACGTCCCCCGGGCCGGTTCAGGCGGACGTCCCCCGGGCCGGTTCAGGCGGACGTCCCCCGGGCCGGTTCAGGCGGACGTCCCCCGGGCCGGTTCAGGCGGACGTCTCCCGAGCCGGATCAGGTGGCCGTCAGCCGGGCCGCGCCGAAGGAGACGTCGAAGCGGTCGCACCAGATGGTGACGCTGGTGTACTCGGACAGCTTCAGGTCCGCCGGGATCGGGTAGTTCTGGTCGCCCTTGTTGCCCTTGAGCTTGCCCAGGCCGACGTACTTGCCGTCGTCGAAGACGTGCCAGCCCGCCTTGCCTTCCTTCACCGGGGCATCGGTCAGCCATACCTTCAGGTCCGGCCCGTTGCTGGTGTCCAGCCCCTCCAGCCGCAGGGTGTGCGAGCCGTCCGGCAGCCGCACGATCTTCGCGGTGCCGGTGGTGGTGTGCTCGTGGCTGACCAGGTCTCCCTGGGCAAGGGTCCGAGGGACGGGCGACTCCGAGGGTGCCGGCGCCCCGGAGGCGGCGGCCGACGTGCTCGGCGCTGTGGTGGGCAGGGCTTCGCTGACCGTCTGGTCCTGCCACAGCTTCCACGGCTGGAACCAGTACAGCCCTGCGGCCGCCACCACAAGCGCCACTGCCACCGCCACGATCGCCAACGGCCGACGCCGCCCGCCTTCACGTTCCACCACGCGCTCCCTCGCTCGTCGTTCAGTACGCATTCAACGTCATCGGGAGCACGCGGCCCAGAGAGGTGCCCATGACGGAAGTCTTACGGCAGTTGCCCGGGCCACGGCCGCCGCAGCGTGGTGAGGAAGACCTACGACCATCGGCCTTCGGACGAGGGACGAGGGAAGTCGGACCTGGAAGGGGTTCGGCACGGACCGAGGACGCCGTGCGGCGAAAGCGCCGGCTCGGCGGGCGGGCCGACGACGCCGACCCCGGCCGGCACGTGCGGCCGCACTGCGGCCACCACACCCCCCAGGACGCACGAAAGGCCGCCTCTCGATCACGAGAGAACGGCCTCCGACCTGCGTTTCCGCACAGTCGGGACGACAGGATTTGAACCTGCGACCCCTTGACCCCCAGTCAAGTGCGCTACCAAGCTGCGCCACGTCCCGGTGCCCGTGTGACCTGGGGTTTCCCCCGGCCCGACGCGCATGAGAACAATACCGCACTCGACCCGGTGGTCACGAACCGGTATTGCGCCACCCCGCTCGGAGGACGCGCTTGACCTCAAGCAGGCTTCAGGTTGCACGGTGGGGGCATGACGACGACGCAGACCACGCGGGCAGCCGGGTTCGGCGATCTGAACCGGCTCATGGCCCTGATGACCGGCGACGAGAAGCACGGTCCCGCCGCGACCTCCACCCTCGACGCGCTGTGGGTCCTGTACGACCGTGTACTCCGGGTGACCCCCGGGACCGCCGACGCCCCCGGGCGTGACCGCTTCCTGCTCTCGAAGGGGCACGGCCCCATGGCGTACTACGCCGTTCTCGCGGCCAAGGGCTTCTTCCCCGAGGAGTGGCTGCCGGACTTCGGCTCGTACGACTCCCCGCTCGGGCACCACCCCGACCGCATGCTCGTTCCGGGCGCCGAGATCGGCAGCGGCTCGCTGGGACACGGGCTCCCGATCGCCGTCGGGACCGCGCTCGGCCTGCGGGCCCAGGGCCTGACCGACGCGCGGGTGTGGGTGCTGATCGGCGACGCCGAACTCGACGAGGGCAGCAACCACGAGGCCATCGCCTACGCGGGGCCGGCCGGCCTGGAGCAGCTGCACACGTTGGTGATCGACAACTCCTCGGCGACGTACGGCTGGCCGGGCGGCATCGCCTCCCGCTTCGAGGCGGCCGGGTGGTCGGCCGCGACGGTCGACGGCCGCGACCACGAGGCGCTGTACACGGCGTTCACCGCACCGCACTCCGGACGGCCGAGGGCGGTCGTCGCCCGGGTCGAGCCCAAGAGCGCCTGATCCCGCGACGCGCCTGCGGCGACCGGCGGTCCTTCCACCACTGCCACGAGGGGAACCACGAACGATGGACACCATGCGCGACCGCTTCATCGCCACCACGACGCGACTGCTGGACGAGGACCCGCGGCTCGCGCTGGTCCTCGCGGAGATCAGCCGGGACGGTTTCGACGCCGCCCAGCGGCGTCACCCGGACCGCGTGATCAACGTCGGCATCCGCGAGCAGCTCCTCATCGGCGCCGGTGGCGGCATCGCGCTCACGGGGATGCGGCCGATCATGCACACGTTCGCGAGTTTCCTGGTGGAGCGGCCCTTCGAGCAGGTGAAGCTGGACCTCGGACACCAGGGGACGGGCGGTGTGCTGGTCAGCGCCGGCGCCTCGTACGACTGGCCGGCGGGCGGCTTCACGCACATGTCTCCGGGCGATGTCGCCCTCCTGGACACACTGGACGGCTGGACGGTGCACGTCCCCGGTCACCCCGACGAGGCGGAGTTGCTGCTGCGCGAGGCCGTGCGGGGGGACGACCGGGTGTACGTCCGCCTGTCGAACCAGTCCAACGCGGCGCCCCGTCCCGTGACGGGGACCGGTTTCCTGACCGTGCGGGAAGGCCGGGCCGGTGTCGTGATCGCCGTGGGCCCGATGCTCGACAACGTCCTGGCGGCCGCGGAGGGCCTCGACGTGACCGTGCTCTACGCCACGACCGTGCGCCCCTTCGACGCGGCGGCGCTCCGGGCGGCGGCCGGGACCCGGCGGGCCGCCGACGTCGTGATCGTCGAGCCGTATCTCGCGGGCACGTCCACGACCCCGGCCGCCGAGGCCCTGTCGGAGGTGCCCCACCGCGTGCTCGGCCTCGGCGTCGCGCGGCGCGAGCTGCGCCGGTACGGCACGATCGACGAACACCTGACGGCCCACGGCCTGGACGCGGCGGCGCTGCGGGAACGGATCACGTCCTTCCTCGCGCGGTGACCCCACGGCCCCCGCGGCCCGTCGCCCACGGGCAGCTTCGTCAATCGTTCCCGGGCCGGGTGCGGCGGGCGTAGGCGCGGGCGGCGCGGGCACGGTCGCCGCACCGAGTCGAGCACCAGTGACGGCGGCCGTGGCGGAGCAGATAGCGGTTGCAGGGAGTCGAACCGCAGGGGGTGAGGCGCTCTGCGTCGGGGCTGGTGAGGAGGTCGGCGGCGTCGGAGGCGAGGGTCGCCAAGGCGTGGTCGACGATCTCTGTGGTGGGGTGGGGGGTCGCTCGGTAGGGGCCGTTCTTGTCGTCCCACCGCAGTAGGGGAGCCGTGGGGACACGGGTCATCGCGTCAGGCCGAGCCCTGCTCGACGACGTGCCTCTCACCCTCACCACCCCCGGCGGCGGACAGCGCCTCGGAGGGAAGGCCAAGGGGCTGGCCGACTGGGAGTCCATCGAGCTGGAGCGCCCCGGCGGCGGCACGGTCACCGTGACCGGCGCCCCTGCCGTCCACGGGCCCGGCCCGCGCGAGGCGGTCGAGCCCTTCACCGGCCAGGTCGTCGGCTTCGTCCTCACCGGAGAGGGCCTGCCCACCGTCTACGTCAGCGGCGACAACGCCTCCGTCGACGTGGTCAAGGAGGTCGCCGAACGCTTCGGCCCGGTGGACACCGCCCTCCTGTTCGCCGGACCCCCCGTTTCCCGGTGGTCTTCGACGGTGAGCTGCTCGTCCTGGACAGCGCGCAGGCCGCCGAGGCCGCCCGGATACTCGGCGCCCGCCGGGTCGTTCCCGTCCACTACGACAGCTGGACCCACTTCACCGAGGGCCGCGACGAGCTGGCAGCCGCCTTCACCGCTGCCGGCCTGGCCGACCGCCTGGACTGGGGTCACCGGGGCTGAGCCGGGCAGGAACGCCTCCGGCCCGACGGCGGCTCGCCCTCCCGGAGCGAGGCCTTCTGCCCGGCAGCACACCGATCGGGGGCCGGGCATGCAGCCTGGCCCCCGGCGGACGAGGAGCCCGGCCGACAGTCGTCCCCGCCCTCACCGAAAGGGGACGTCGTCGGCATGACCCAATGCCCGGCCCCGCCCCCGGCCCGCACCCCAGCCCCTCACCCCCTCCGCGAGGCCAGGCCCTGCGCTCCCGGGCGCCCCGCGCTCCCGTCCGTCATCCCCCGGGCGGTCACGCCAAGTCCGGGTGAGCTTCCAGGAGTTTGCGAGGGGCCGCCTGGCGCCAGGAGTCCAGGAGGATCGCCCGCAGCTCCTCCTCGTCCTCCAGCGCCCCCAGCCGCACCCGCAGCCACGCGTAGTTGTCGTCGTGGCCCGCGCGCAGGAAGAACTTCTGCGGCTCCGCCGCGATCAGCTCCTCGCGGTCCTCCTTGGGGCACTTGACGCCCATCACCCGGTCGTCGTCGTCCAGTGAGGCGAAGATCCGGCCGCCCGCCTCCAGCCGGAAGGTGGGCATGCCCCAGGACAGCTTCTCCATGGCGCCCGGCAGCGCCAGCGCGATTCTGCGTACGTCGTCGGCAGTGGCCATACAGCGACCGTACGACGCGCCACTGACACACCCCCAGGACCGCCACGCGAGCACCGCGCACCCGCCCCTGCCGCGGTCCGGCCGCTCCCCTCGAAGCGCCAACTGCCCCGGCACAGTGGGCGCTTCCGACCCATTGACCCCCGTGAGGACGGAACCTACGCTGTGCCGCGTATGCCAGAAAGCGCTTTCTATCCTTGCCGGACTCCACCTGCACCGGGAGCGCCATGAGAAGTCATCGACCAGGGGTACGCCGCAGAGCGCCCTTCCCCCTCATCACGGCCCTGCTGGCGCTGCTCGTCGGACTCGGGGTGACCCTGTCACCTCCCGCCGAGGCGGCGCCCTATCGCGTACTGGTCTTCTCCAAGGTCACGAATTTCCACCACGACTCGATCCCCGCCGGCATCGAGGCCGTCAAGAAGCTCGGCAGCGAGAACGGCTTCGAGGTCGAGGCCACCGACGACGCCGCCGCCTTCACCGACGCCAACCTCGCCCGCTTCCAGGCGATCGTCTTCAACAACACCAACTCGACCCCGCAGAGCGGCGATCTGCTCGACGCGGCGCAGCGCGCGGCACTGCAGAAGTACATCCGGGGCGGCGGCGGCTGGGTGGGCCTGCACGCCGCATCGGCCAGCGAACGCGACTGGGCCTGGTACGAGGGTCTCGTCGGCGCGATCTTCGACAAGCACCCGGCCGTCCAGACCGGCCGCGTCAAGGTGCTCGACCGCACGCATCCCTCCACCGAGGGCCTTCCCGAGCTCTGGGAGCGCACCGAGGAGTGGTACAACTGGCGCACCAACCCGACCGGCAAGGTGCACACGCTCGCGCAGATCAAGGTGCGCGACGGCATCACCGGTCTCGACGAGGGCGTCGACCACCCCTGGTCCTGGTGCCAGAACTACGACGGCGGACGCTCCTGGTTCACCGCCGGCGGGCACGCGAAGTCGGCCTTCCAGGAGGAGGGTTTCCTGGGGCACCTGCTGGGCGGCATCCAGTGGGCCGCGGGGAACAGGCCCGGCGACTGCACGGCGACGAAGACGGGGTCGTTCCAGCGCACCCCGCTCGTCACGAGCGACCTCGCGGACCCGTTCGAACTGGCCGTCGCGCCCGACCGCCGGGTCTTCTTCATCCAGCGGACCGGCAAGGTCAAGGTGATCGACCAGCAGACGCTGAAGGTCACGACCGCACTGGACTTCGCGTACACGCCCGAGATGACGAGTCAGTCCGACGGCCTGCTCGGCCTCGCGCTCGACCCGGACTTCGCCCGGAACAACTGGCTGTACCTGCTGAACTCCGACAAGACGGAGAAGCAGCTCAACCTCTCCCGTTTCACGGTCACCGGCAACACCATCGACCCGGCGTCCGAGAAGCGGCTGCTGACGATCCCGACCCTGCGCGGCGAGGGACGGGCCAACTCGCACATGGCCGGTTCCCTGGCGTTCGACAAGGACGGTGACCTGTACGTCGCGACGGGCGACAACACCGACCCGTTCGCCTCCGACGGCTTCACCCCCATCGACGAGCGTGAGGGCCGCCGGGCCTGGGACGCGCAGGGCACCTCCGGCAACACCAACGACCTGCGCGGCAAGATCCTGCGGATCACGCCGAAGGACGACGGCACGTACGCCGTGCCCGAGGGCAACCTCTTTGCGCCCGGCACCGCGAAGGCCCGCTCCGAGATCTACGCGATGGGCATGCGCAACCCGTTCCGGATCACCACGGATCCCGTCAGCGGTGCGCTGATGGTGGCCGACTACGGTCCCGACGCACGGGCGGCCAGGGCCGACCGGGGACCCGAGGGCACCGTCGAGTACACCCGCGTCACCCAGGCGGGCAACTACGGCTGGCCGTACTGCATCGGAAACAACACCCCTTTCAACGACTACGACTTCGCCACCAGGACCTCCGGCCCGAAGTTCGACTGCGCCCGGCTCGTCAACGACTCGCCCAACAACACGGGGCTGACCGAGCTGCCTCCGGCCAAGCCCGCGACCGTCTGGTACGCGTACTCCGCATCGGCCGAGTTCCCCGAGGTCGGCACCGGTGGCGGCGGTCCGATGAGCGGGCCCGTCTACGACTACGACCCGGCGAACACGTACCAGGGCAAGTTCCCGGCGTACTTCGAGGGGAAGTGGTTCACCTACGAGCTCACCCGCCGGTGGTTCAAGTCCTTCTCGTTCCAGCAGAACGGCCAGACGTTCACCGACCCGCGGTTCGCGCCGGCCAGGGCCGGTGATCTGCACTCCATCAACCCGGTGTTCGCGGACATGGGATGGAACCAGCCGTTCGAGGCGGACTTCGGCCCGGACGGTGCGATGTACGTGATCGACTTCGGCCTCGGCAGCGGCACCGGACGGGGCGGCAGCAACGAGGGCTCGGGGATCTACCGCATCGACTACGTCGGTGACGAGCGACTGCCCGCCGCCAAGGTCACGGCGACTCCCGACAGCGGCAGCGCGCCGCTGACGGTCACGTTCTCCAGCGAGGGCTCGGGCCTGCCGGACGGCAAACCCGTCACGTACGCCTGGGACTTCGACGGGAACGGGACGACGGACTCGATTGAGGCGAACCCGACGCACGTCTACCGGGAGAAGGGGCGGTTCACCGCGCGGCTCACGGTCACCGGACCGGGCGGTCTGACCGGCCTCGCCGTCCATGACATCACCGTCGGCAACACCCGGCCGGTGGTGACGATCCAACAGCCGCCGAACGGTGGCATGTTCGCCTTCGGCGACACCGTCCCCTTCGTCGTGAGGGTCAAGGACAAGGAGGACGGCAGGATCGACTGCTCGCGCGTCGTCGTCCAGTCCCAGCTCGGGCACGACTCCCACCTGCACCCGCTGGACAACTACACCGGCTGCGCGGGTGAGATCGCGACCGACGCCGGGGACAGCCACGGCCCCGGGCAGAACCTCTACTACGGCATCACGGCGCGGTACGAGGACAAGGGCGCACCGTCGGCTCCCGCGCTCACCGGTTCCGCCTCGCTGACCCTGCGGACCGCGTTCCGCGAGGCCGAGCACATGACCGCGACGGGCGGCGCGCAGCAGGGCGCGGTGGTGGGCACACGCGCGGACGCGTCCGGCGGCAGGCGGCTGACGGAGATCGAGCACGGCGACTGGATCCGCTTCGAGCCGGTCCACCTCAAGGGCATCGACTCGGTGACGGTCGGCGCGGCGTCGGGCGGCATCGGGGGAACGGTCGAGTTCCGTGCCGGGTCGCCCACCGGTCCGCTGCTCGGCGCGGTCGACGTACCGCCCACCGGAGGCTGGGGCAATGTCGTCTCGCCGACGACGGCCCTGGCGGACCCGGGCTCCACGGTCGCGCTGTACGCCGTCTTCACCAACCCCGCCTGGTCGGCTGCCGGACCCGACCTGTTCGCGGTGGACTGGCTGCACTTCAACGGCGCCGGTGTGGAGAAGCGCCAGGGTGCCAAGGTCACGGTGACGGCCGAGACCGGCTCCGGACGGACCCTGGCCCTGGCGGGCGAGGCAACGTTGCCGGAGGGCCGGACGGCCGCCTCGTACCACTGGGACTTCGGCGACAACACCAGGCCCGCGGGCGAGGAAGGCGCCACCGCGACCCACACGTACGCCCGCGCGGGCACCTACACGGCGCACCTGACGGTCACGGACGACAAGGGCGACACCACGACCGGCCACGTACGCATCACGGTCGGATGAGGAGGGAGCACCACATGAACGACAGCAGACGCGCGTTCCTCGGCAGAGCGCTCGGCGTGGCGGCGGCCGCGGTCGCGGCATCCGGTCCGCTCGCCCACGCGGCGGAGCCTCCGGAGCCGGCGGCGGAGACGGCCCGCCGCTGCCGTCGCATCCCGCCGTCCGGCATCGGCATGCACCTGTACACGATGCGGACGCCGCTGGCCGCCGATTTCCGGGGGACCCTGGCCCGGCTCGCGGAGATCGGCTACATGACCGTGGGAGTGAGCGGCCGGCACGGCAACAGCGCCGCCGCCATCCGTTCGATGCTGGACGAGACCGGGCTCAGGGCGGTGCTGGAGCACGTCGGCTACGACACCGTCCGGGGGAGCGGCCTGCCCCGGGCGCTGGAGGACATCCACACGCTGGGCGCCCGCTGGATCGTGGTGCCGAGCCTGCCCGGGGCCATGCACACGCCGGCCGGTTTCCGGGAGGCGGCCCGCGAGTTCAACAAGGCGGGCCTTGCTGCCCGCGAGGCGGGCCTCGGCCCACTGCTCTTCCACAACCACGGCCTGGACCACCAGACGGTCGAGGGCGAGGTCCTGTACGACATCCTGCTGAACGAGACCGACCCGGAGCTGGTCGGCTTCGAGCTGGACGTCTACTGGGCGGCGAAGGGCGGCGGCGGCGATCCGCAGGACCTGTTCGTCCGGCACCCGCGGCGTTTCCCGGCGCTGCACGTGAAGGACATGGCGCCGAACGGCGGCTTCGCGGACGTCGGTTCCGGGGTCCTGGACTTCGCCGCGATGTTCGACACCGCCCGCAGCGGCGGGGTGAAACAGTGGCTGGTCGAGCACGACTCGCCGGCCGACCCGTTCGCCACCGCGCGCAACAGCTACACGTACCTGGCGAATCTGCGCTACTGACCCGGTGAACGAAGGAGCCCTGTACCACTCCCCCTGGTGAGTGGTACAGGGCTCCGGCCGTGGTGCGGGCCCGGTGCCCGGCTCGTCAGTCCTGGGCCGAGGCGGCGCCGAGCAGACCGCGGATACGGGTGGTGGCCTCCCGGAACGCGGGCCGCCCCATGGTCTCGGTGTAGTCGCGTTCGGCGGGCAGGCCGACCTCGATGATCTCGGTGACGGTGCCCGGCCGCGGGCTCATCACCACGACACGGTCGGCGAGGTAGCAGGCCTCCGATATGGAGTGGGTGACCAGCAGCACGGTGGTGCCGGTCTCCCGCCAGATGCGGTTGAGCTCCGTGTTCATCTGCTCGCGCGTCAGGGCGTCGAGCGCGCCGAACGGTTCGTCCATCAGCAGCACCGGCGGCTCGTGGAGCAGCGCCCGGCACAGGGCGACGCGCTGCTGCATGCCACCGGACAGCTCGTGCGGCAGGGCGTCCTCGAAGCCGCTCAGGCCGGTCATGGCGATCAGCTCGTCGGCTCGCCTGCGCCCCGCCTGCGCGGGCATCCTGCGCATCTCGGCCTGGAGCAGGATGTTGCGGCGGGCCGAGCGCCATTCCAGGAGCGCGGCGCGCTGGAAGACGTAGCCGATGTCGTGGCGCGGGCCGCGCACACGCTCGCCGCCGAGCAGCACCTCGCCCGACGAGGGCGCGAGGAGGCCGGCGACGAGCTTCAGGAGCGTGGACTTGCCGCATCCCGAGGGCCCGACGATGGCGACGAACTGGCCCATCGGGACCTCGAGATCGATGTCCTTCAGCGCGGTGACGTCCCGGTTCCTGGTACGGAAGCGGACGGCCACGTCCTTGAGGGAGACGGCCGCGCCGCCCTGTCCGTCCTGGTCCGTCACGGCCCGTTCCCGGAGGGTGGTGTCCCTGGCCATGGTCATCCCTTCATCGCACTGGCGCTGTCCCAGTACTCCGCGACGGGCTGGGGACTGCTCACCAGTCCGGCCTCGGCGAAGACGTCGATCGTCTGCTGCCAGTCGGCCTCGGTGTTGACGCCGGGGGCCTGGCCACTGGTCGCGTCGGTGTGGAGGAGGGTGAGCGTCGTCGCGAACTGCTCGGACAGGACCGTCTTCGGCGGCAGTTGCTCGCTCGCGCCCGCCATCGAGTCGACGGCCGGCCCGGGTGCCTTCTCGGCGGCGGTGAACGACTCGCTGACGGCCTTGGCCATGCGCTGCGCGAGGTCCCCCCGGGTTTGGAGGGTCTTGTTGCCGGCGATCAGGCCGTTGGAGTAGAAGTTCAGCCCGTTCTCGGAGAATCGCAGGTACGCGACGGGCTTCTTCGCCTTGTCCTGCATGGTGGGGCCCTGGTCGCTCGCGTAACCGAGCAGTCCGTCGGTCTTGCCGGAGATGACGGCGGCGATCTTCCCCGCGGGGTCGGTGTTCTGCACCTTGACGTCCGACTCCTGGAGGTTGTTCTTCTTCAGGAAGATCGGGAACGTCTTGGAGAGCGCGTCGCCCGCCGTCCCCGCGATGGTCCTGCCCTTGAGGTCGGCCGGGGACTTGATGCCCTGTGAGGCGAAGAACTGCACCGAGGAGGGTGTGGTCTGCAGGAACACGCCGAGACTCTTGACCTTCACTCCGGCGTCGACCCCGGAGAGCACGGCGGGCGTGTCGGCCCAGCCGAAGTCGGTCTGCCCGGCGCCCGTCGCCTGCACGGTCTTCTGGGACCCCTGGCCGGCCCTGATGTCGAGGTCGATGCCGTGCTTCTCGAAGATCTTCTGCTGCTTGCCGTAGTAGAACGGCGCGTGTTCGCCGTACGGGTACCAGTTGAGGGTCAGCGTCACTTTGTCCAGTTCCTTGCCCGACGAGCTGGTCGAGGTGCCGGAGCCGTCCTCGCCGCAGGCCGTGGCGACCAGGAGCAGCGGTACGAGGCCGGTCAGAAGTCGTCTGCGCGCAGTCATGGCTGGTCCTTCTCGTCAGCTGGGTCAGAACGTGGTGGTGGCGCCGGTCTCGCGACGGCTGGCGTGCCACGGGAGGAGGAGCTTCTCGGCGATCTCGACGAGGACGAAGAGGACGACGCCGATGAGGGACATGACGAGCAGCCCGGCGAAGAGCATCGGGGTGTCGAGGTTTCCGTTGGCCTGGAGGATCACGTAGCCGAGGCCCTCGTTGGCGCCGACGAACTCGCCGACGACGGCACCGGTCACGGCGAGCGTGACGGCGACCTTGAGTCCGGAGAAGAGGTGGGGCAGCGAGGCGGGCAGACGGATCTTCACGAAGGTCTGCCAGGGGCTCGCGCCCATGGTGGAGGAGAGCTGCAGCATCTCGGGGTCGACCGCCTTGAGTCCGGTGACCATGGAGATGACGACGGGGAAGAAGGCGATCAGTACGGCGATGAGGATCTTCGGTGCGATGCCGAAGCCGAGCCAGACGACGAACAGCGGCGCGATGGCGATCTTCGGCACGACCTGCGCGAACAGCAGGATGGGGTAGAGGGTCTTCTCGACGGTGGCCGAGTAGACCATGACGACGGCGGCGAGCACACCGACGGCGACGGCGATGACGAAGCCGAGCAGGGTCTCGTACGTGGTCACCCAGCTGTGCTGCCAGATGTAGTCGGCCTTCGAGGTGAGCACGTCCAGCGTGGCGCCCGGCGAGGGTACGAGATAGGGCTCGACCAGTTCGGCTGCGGCGACGGCCCACCAGGCGGCGAAGCAGGCCAGGAGCAGCGCCAGCGGCCGCCAGCTCTGCTCGATCAGCCGGCCGGCCCGTTCGCCGGCCGTCGGCGCGTTCCGCCGGTCCACGCCGGCAACCTCGGTGGGCGGTGCCTTGATGGCGGTCTGACTCACGGTCAACTCCTCCGAGCTCCGGCCTATTGCTCGAGAAAAAGCTTGCAGAAAGCGCTTTCTGGTAAGGTGTCGCCACGCTAATGAGCACACGTCCGCATGGTCAATAGGTCGTCCCCAAAGTTGTTCGGGGCCACTTTGCGAGGGGCGCGGGCCACCTCGCCCTCGCGCCGGTTCATCGACCGGGTCGGTCCGGTGTCATGCGCCGCTGGTGGCGGGCCGGATGCTCCGCCTTGTGCTCCACGTGGTCGGGGTGGCGATGCGCTCCTCGTCGCTGGACGCCGCGAAGTCCTCCGCGCTCAGGTCCGCGCCGACCTCGCACTCGGCCTACGGAACGCCGAGCGGGTGCGGTGCGCCAGGGGGCACCCGGACGCCGTCGCGACCTGTGCTGTGGCGGAGGCGCGGCACGTCGCATGGGCTCGGGCGGCGCACTGCGGGTTCGTGACCACCGGGTCGAGTGCGGTATTGTTCTCATGCGCGTTCGGCCGGGGGAAACCCCAGGTCACACGGGCACCGGGACGTGGCGCAGCTTGGTAGCGCACTTGACTGGGGGTCAAGGGGTCGCAGGTTCAAATCCTGTCGTCCCGACTTGAAGGAGTCGCAGATCAGGGGCCGTTTCAGAGCAATCTGAAACGGCCCTTTGATCATGTTCGAGCCTCGTTGGGGACCAGCCTCCTTGGCCGCGTCAGATGACGGGGGCGATCTGACCGGCAGCGAGGGTGGGGCCCGCAGCCGCCGAGGCAGACGGAGAGTGCGGCGGCCAGGTCCGGCAGGGCGCGACCAAAGCAGGTCCGTGCCGTGATCGCCAGTCACGAGGGCCACACGAGCGCACCTCTTACACCGTCCTGACGAGCCCTGTGGTGTGGCTGTTTGGGCTGAGCCGCCCACGTCTATGGATCCGATGCTTGGACGGCAGACGTCAATTGTGTGCCATCCAATGCGAGCGCAGAACGGGTCGGTGTCCGGAACACAGAGCCACGGCGGGAAACGGACACGGCAGACAGCTCTGTCCTGCAACGCGGTCTGACCCTCCACATCGGCAAACAAGAAAATTCATCCCTGATCAAGCGTCGTCCGAAGGAGCCCGAAACGATGCCCAGACGCTCCGGATGGCGAGTCGCACTGGCCGCCTCCACCGTAAGCCTCATTGCCGCAGCTCCCCTCGTCGCCGTGGAGCCGGCACTGGCTCAGCCATATCCGCCAGGCCCAAGTCTTCAGCTCGACGACACCACACTGTCTCCCGGCGATGAGGTCGACTTCGTCGCGACCGGCTTCCAACCCCACGAAGAGGTCGAATCAAGCCTTGTCCCCGTTGACGGAGACGGAGGCGCCGCCGGCGCCGCCGGATCGGTGAACACCGCCGCACTGAGAGGATCAGCCGCATTCCCGGCGCCCCTTCTTGCCGTACGCGCCCCGTCCGACGACGGCGACGACGACCACGGTGACGACGGCGACGACGGCCGGACGATCGTGCCACTCGGTACCCACTTCGCGGACGCGAATGGCCGCGTGGTCGATTCGGTCACCATTCCCGAGGACACCAAGCCCGGCAAGTACGACTTCACACTCGAAGGTCTGGAGTCAGGTCTCGTGCTGACCGCACGGGTGACCATCGAAGACGACCGTGACGACCACGGCGACGACGACCACGGTGACGACCACGGCCGTCCCGGCCACGGCGACGACGACGACCACGGCCGACCCGGCCACGGCGACGACGACCACGGCCGACCCGGCCACAGGGGCGGCGAGGACGACGACCACGGCCGATCCGGCCACGGCGACGACGACCACGGCCGGTCCGGCCACGGCGACCACGACGATTCCTATGGCGAGAAGGGCAACCACGACGACTCCGGCAGCGGCGGCAAGTCGTCCGATCACGACGGCTCCTCCCTTGCTGAAACCGGCTCGTCGGACGCGACGACGGCTATGCTCGCCGCGGCAGGCGGCCTCGTGCTGCTCGGCGGAGGATCCCTGGTCCTCGTGAAGCGTCGGCGTACGGCGGGTCAGCAGCAGTAAGTCGAATTCCTGCACGCAGCATCCGTCGGCAGAATCTCGGACAGCACTCAGCTGTCCGAGATTCTGTCTGCTTGAGACGACGAGCCGTACCGAGCAGCCGACGCGTGGGCAGCTCGCTGCCGACGACCCGCTTCCGCAGCTCCGTTGAGTGGGACGAGCCGACGAGTGTGCCGGCGCGGAATTTCCTGGCACACGAGTGTCAAACGCCAAACCACTTGAGCCGTTCGAGGAAGTGCACCTGGCTGTCGTTGGCCCCAGCCCTTTGCCGCGAAGTCGCCGGGAACCGGGTGAGTTGCCATTGCGGTGGGGAAAGTCGACGTCGCCATTTCGTACGGCCCTGCTGAGGCCATTGCAAAACCGGCCGTGTGTCGCTCCTGGTCAGCACGCGATATGGGATCATGCGTGGCGTGGCGCCATGCTGGATTGACATTCGATTCCATCGCCACGCCGGGCGTCGCCCTACCGGTGGCGACTGAGTTGAGCCCGCAGCGGAAGTGACGCATGAATGGAGCAGATTGCCATGCATATTCTGCGGCTGAGCTACCGAGTTCCCCCAATGCCGGGTGGGATGGAACGCCATGTGGAATGCCTGACGCGAGAGCAATTGGTCTGCGGGCACCGTGTGACCCTGGCCTTTCGTCACGGAACGGCGGTGCCGGACGGGGCTGCGCGCCTATCTCTCAGCAGGACCGCTGTGTCACGCTTGCTGGCGCCGAGATCGGACAGGGCCGCCTTCGCGGCGGAGGCGTCGGCGACGATCCGGCAGCTGGTCGGCGGCTCGCGTGCTCCTGGCGTGGACCTGCTGCATCTGCACGGTGATCAGATCGAGGCCCTGTGGCTGGGGCCCCTGTGCCGCCGCCTCGGCATCCCGCTGTGCATGACCGTCCATGCCAGACTGTCCGGCCGGCGACCGCGGCTGGCCAGGCACGCGTTCCGGTTCGTGGACGCGTTCATTGCTCTCGGTTCGGGGACCACGAGTGATCTGGTGGCATGCGGCGTGCCGGAGCAACGCATCCTCACCATGTCCAGCGGTCTCGAGCTGTCCCGCATGCCCCCGGCCGTCGGCCCCGAAGGCCGTGAGCGCGGACTGATCGTCAGTGTCGGCGCGCTGGACCCCATGAAGAACCATGGCCTGCTCATCGAAGCGTTTCACGAACTGGCCCGTAGCCGGCCCGGGCTGCGCCTCGTCATTGCGGGCGAGGGTCCGGAGCGGAAACGGCTTACCGAACTGGCCGCTGCCGGACCGGGAGTAGAACTCGTTGGCGCGCTGTGTCGGGACGACGTGTACGCACTGGTGCGCCGCGCGGAGCTGTTCGTCCTGGCATCGCGACGTCTGCCAGGGAAGGGCGAGGGTGTACCCACCGCCGCGCTGGAGGCGTTGGCGCTGGGCACTCCCGTCGTCGTGTCGTCGGACGCTTCGCTCGACCCGGTGGTCACGATCCCGGGCGCATACCGAGTCTTTCGCGCCGGGGTGAAGTCGGATCTGGTCGGCACATTGCGCACCCTGCTCGACGACGACCCTGGGCGACACGTCATGAGTGAGCGTGGGAGACGCGCGGCAGCGGAGCTGGGCTGGCCTGTGGTTGCCGGAAGGGTCGAGGAGTGGTTTCGCGTGGCGCTGGAACGTCGTCATTCGCGCGCGTAGTCGGGCCATTTGGCCGCTCCGTGGCGTGTCCAGCGATGCAGTAACGCGGCATATCGGAATACTGAGACTATTCAGTCACTCAGGGTTATTTCGATGGGTGCGGCGGGCAACTGCAGAGAGGGAAAGCGCGATGAGTGGAGCACCGGCAATCGAAGAGGCAGTGGTCACCGGAGCCGCTGGATTCATCGGCTCGCACGTGGTCGAGGCTCTGCTGAAGCGTGGCGCGAGGGTCGTAGGCGTCGACCGTCGATCGCCCCGAGAAGATCCCGAGGCGGCACGTAACCTCTCCAAGGCATTGGAGCATCCTGCGTTCGAGCTGGTCGAATGCGACCTCGTCAGCGACGAGATCAAGCCTTGGGCGAACGGTGCGGACACGGTCTTCCATCTCGCCGGCGTGCCGGGGGTCCGGCCGTCATGGGGAGGCGCTTTCTCCCAGTACCTGGAGTGCAACGTCCTGGCCACGCAGCGGCTCATGGAGACGTGTGTCTCCTTGGGAGTCCGCCGTGTCGTTCTCGCTTCCTCGTCCAGCGTCTACGGCGACGGCACAGGTCCGTTCAGGGAGGACGGTCTCACGGCTCCGCTCTCGCCGTACGGGGTGACCAAGCTCGCCGCCGAGCGTCTCGCTCTCGCCTACGCCCTCGCGCCGGAGAGCCCCACCAGCGTGGTCGCGTTGCGCTACTTCACCGTGTACGGCCCGCGGCAGCGACCGGACATGGCCATCGGCCGCATGCTGCGCGCCGTGCTGACCGGTCGGCCACTGCGGTTGTACGGGGACGGCCGCCAGCGCAGGGACTTCACCTACATCGGGGACATCGTGGCGGGGACCCTCGCTGCGGCGACGGCGACGGCGACCGCAGAAGCGGTCAACGTCGGCGGTGGCAACAGTGTCTCCATGCTCGACGTCCTGCGTTGCGTCGCCGAGGTCACCGGGCAGGAGGTCCCGATCGTCAGCGATGCGGAGCAGCCGGGCGACGTCCAGGTCACTGCCGCTGACATCACCAAGGCGCGTGCGCTGCTCGGATATGACCCCTCCGTATCGTTGATCGAGGGAATCGAGCGTCAGTGGGACTGGCTGTCCACTCACGAGCCGACAGCCGCAAGTGCCCTGTCCTGACGCGTGTTTCCTGGAATGGATACGAGCGAATGGCCCCCGCGGTCTGCCTGTGTTGACCGCATGAGTGTCTGTCCGATTCAGCTGCCGTGGAAATGTGGGTGACTTCGTGGGTCGCTTGTCGATCGTCCGCCAATGGGTCAAGCACTCAGGGGTGATTCCTGTCGCCTCGCTGGTCAGCGGATATCTCGCCGTGCATGCCGTTCCGACCGGAGTACGGCGGTATATGGCGCCGACGATGGCCGACTTCGTGGGGCGTAGTGAATCCCTCGCCACTACGGCGGCCTCCTTCGTCCAGACTCTGGGATGGAGCACGCCTCAGGTCTCAGAGGTGCTGGACGAATATCAGGAGGTCGAGTCACGTCTGAACGACCGGTACGAAGAATGCGCGCTGGAGTTCCCCGTGACCCACGGCGTGGAAGCCGGGACCGGTGCCTTCCTCTACGCCGTTGCTCGGTTGCTCAAGCCGAAAACCGTGGTCGAGACCGGAGTTGCGGACGGTCGCTCCTCATTCATCATCATCTCCGCTCTCGAGCGGAACGGCTGCGGAGCTCTGCACAGCTTCGACATCAAACCCCAAGTGGGCAAGCTGGTGGGGCATCACCCGCAATGGCACCTGCAGATCTCCGAGCCAGAGGAGGCACTGTCCTCCTTCGTCGGAGCACTGCGGCGGCTCGGGGCGATCGACCTGTTCTTTCATGACAGCGACCATCGCTACCTCAGCCAGCTCATCGAGTACGAACAGGCGTGGCGCTTCATGACGCCCGGCAGCGTGTTCGCCAGTGACGATGTCGACGACAGCCGTGCGTTCCTGGACTTCTGTCACAGGAACGGAACGACTCCTTCACTGCTCCTCGATCGTAGGAAGGTCATCGGCGCGGTTCGCCGATGACCTGGATCGTCCGGTTCGTCGGCGGCTGGTTTCACCCCAGGAGCGCTGTCGGGTGGGGTGAGGCGGCTGTGAACAGCTCGGTGCCCCCAGAAGGGCGGCACGCCCCGCGAGGCGTACTTCGTGAAATGCGACAAGGACACCACCA